>CACJMJ010000012.1 GCA_902594485.1 uncultured Bacteroidota bacterium | reverse complement strand
GAAGAATCAGAGAGCTTTTTATCTACTGCGAAATATCACCTTTTAACAATCTGCCCAGTGATATTGATCAATTTAAAGCAGTTGTTTTGTCTGGATCACCTTTTTCAGTTAATCAAACTGATTCTCCCGATATAGATCTTAAAATGATCATGGGTTCAAAGCCTATTATTGCAATCTGTTATGGCGCTCAACTAGTTGCAAAAAAATTTAATGGAAGTGTAAAAAATTCGAATTCAAGAGAATATGGACGTGCAAATTTATCTTTTATTGATGAGGGTTGCTCTCTATTTGAAGGTATCAGTATAAATAATCAAGTCTGGATGAGTCACGGAGATACAATATCAAAGTTACCAACAGGAGCAAAAGTTATAGCTAGTACAAACTCTGTATCAAATGCAGCATACTCTATTGAAGAGTACAATTTATATGCATTACAATTTCATCCAGAGGTTTTCCATACTAAAAATGGATTGAAAATTTTTGAAAACTTTTTTATAAAAGAATTAAGCTTTATTCAGGAATGGAATCCAGAATCCTTTATTGATAGAAGTGTTGATGATTTGAAATCAAAGCTTAAGAATGATAAAGTAATTCTTGGACTTTCTGGAGGTGTTGATTCAAGTGTTGCATCTGTTTTATTAGATAAGGCCATTGGTAATAATCTTTATTGTGTATTTGTCAATAATGGGCTTTTAAGAAAAGGTGAATTTGACGAAGTGTTAAAACAGTATGAAGGGATGGGTCTTAATGTTAAAGGAGTCGATTCCTCAGATTTATTCATAAACGCTTTAAAAGGAGTCTCAGATCCTGAGAAAAAAAGAAAAATTATTGGTAATATTTTTGTTGAGGTTTTTGAAAAGGAATCAAATAAAATTGAAGATGCTAAATGGTTAGCACAAGGGACGATTTATCCTGATGTAATTGAATCTATATCAGTAAAAGGTCCATCTGCCACTATAAAGTCTCACCATAATGTAGGTGGATTGCCTGAAAAAATGAACCTAAAGGTTGTAGAACCTCTAAAAATGTTATTCAAGGATGAAGTAAGAAAAATTGGAAACTCTTTAAATATGTCTAAGGACATATTAAACAGACATCCATTTCCAGGTCCTGGACTAGGTATTAGAATTCTTGGAGAGGTTAATTATGAAAGTATTAGGTTAATACAGGAAGCTGACAAAATATATATTGACGGTTTGAAAAAATGGGATTTATATGATAAAATTTGGCAAGCAGGTTCGATTTTGCTTCCAGTAAAGAGTGTAGGAGTAATGGGAGATGAGAGGACTTATGAAAGATGTGTTGCACTTAGAGCAGTTGTTTCTACTGATGGCATGACTGCAGACTGGTATGAATTCCCTAATGACTTCTTAAAAGAAGTTTCAAATAATATCATAAATAAAGTTTCAGGAATTAATAGAGTGGTATATGATATAAGTTCAAAGCCTCCTGCAACAATTGAATGGGAATAAAATGACTAAAGATCTTTATAATTCATTCAAGCCTATGTTAACTCCAAAGCAAATGCTTAAAAAGGGAATCTTTGGTGGAACATATTTTAATCAACTAGTTGATTATAGGAAATTCCCAAAAGATTGGTTTTCAGAAATAGATAAAAGTTATTATTTGTCAATAGATTATAATAGAAAGTTGAATTTTTTTAATATTAAATCGGGTCAGTCTCAAGAAGAGTGGGAGGCTAAAGGTTGGATACATAAAGATGACCCAAGAGGCTGGTTTGAGTGGTATTGTAAATACTTTGAAGGCAGAAGACATGAAGATGATGAAAGGCAGATAAAAAGATGGCTTGCATTTTGTGGACCAAAAGGAAGATTTAGAAATTCTATTTATAATAAAATTTATAAGTCTGGATTAGGAATTGAAAATTCAAAGGATATTTCTCCAAGAATTCAACAGTCTTTATTACATTGGTCATACATAGTTAACAATGAGCATTATGAATTATGGAAACTTGAAAGACAGAAATAGGTGAAAAGAGTATTTATTTTTTTATTAATCACATTACAACCAATATTCTCTCAAAATATTGTAACTGATACTATTGTTCATGAAGTAGAGAGAAAAGAAACTCTTTTTTCAATTTCACAAAAGTATAAGATCAATATAAATGATATACTAGAGCTTAATCCAAAACTTCGGAACTCAAGATTAAAAAGAAAATCAAAAATTTTAATTCCTGTAATAGAATCAATGCAACAGAAGACATTAGTTGAGAAAGACTCTCTGCCCTCAGAAGATGACTTATTGAGATTGGATTCAATTTTTGTAAAGAAAAGAAAAAGAGATAATCAATTAAATCTCTCTGTTCTTCTTCCATTTAGATCGAATACTGTCAATTATGATTCTATTGAGGAAGTTGAGACTCTATTTGAAGACAGAAACCTATATACTATTACTTTAGACTTTTACTCTGGAATTCTTTATGCGATTGAAGATCTTAGAGAATTAAATGTCTCAATAAATCTTAACGTTTTTGATACTGAGAATTCAATTAATAAAATAAATAAAATATCATCTGAGAATTCAATTAAAGACTCAGACGTAATTATTGGACCTCTAATACCAAGAAATTTTGAAATATTTTCAAATATTGAACTATTAGAGTCAATCCCAAAAGTATTTCCTTTATCAACAATCCCAATAAAGATAATAAAGGGTGTAGTTCAATCTGTTACGTCAAAGAAACTTTTAAGAGAGAGAATGATAAATTATTTAGATAAAAAACTAGATAGAGAGGAAAATATTGTAATAATAGCTGATTCTTTAAATAACGAAATCGAATCTAAGCTATCAGAGATATTCCCTAATTCAATTAAAATAAAACCTGAATTTGAAGGTTATATTTTGCCAGAACTTTTGGATTCACTTCTGGTTGATTCTCTGCCAAACAAGGTAATCGTTGAATCTGAAATATTTACATTGATATCTAGTGTAGTATCACAACTTAACTCTCAAATAACTTCTGAAAGAGATGTAAAATTATATACTACTTACAGAGGTAATCAGTATGATGATCCTAGTATAAATATTAAAGATCTTGGAAATCTAGCTTTTACTTATACTTCAATTTCAAAAAAAATAAATAATGATTCAATTTCAAAATTTGAAAGTAGGTATTTAAATTTATTTGGGAGTCTTCCAAATAAAGATGTAATAAGGGGTTATGATGTTACTAAAGATATTTTACTTCGAGCTTTAATTGATAAAAATTTAAATAGAACTACTAAATATGATGAGCAATCATATACAGAATCTAAATTTTTATATAAAAAAGATACGCTTGGTGGTTTATTTAACTCCTCAATGTTCATTCTCAGGCATAGAGAATATGATATTGAAGAGATTATTGATCAATAAATTATATTTTACTTTAATATTTTGTAAATTTGAGTCCGGAAATATTATTCTATCCGGATGAATAAACCTAAATATATTTTTGTCACTGGCGGTGTTACCTCATCACTTGGTAAGGGTATTATATCTGCTTCATTAGCAAGACTTCTTCAAGCTCAAGGTTTAAAAGTTTCAATCCAAAAGTTAGATCCATATATTAATGTTGATCCAGGTACACTTAATCCATACGAGCATGGGGAATGTTATGTTACTGATGATGGAGCTGAAACAGACCTTGATCTAGGTCATTATGAAAGATTTTTAAGTATAAATACTTCACAAAAAAATAATATTACAACTGGAAAAATTTATCAAAATGTGATAGATAAGGAAAGAAAAGGAGAGTTTCTTGGTAAAACAGTTCAGGTAATCCCTCATATTACAAATGAGATTAAGGAAAATATTAGAAATCTTAATCATAAAAATAATTTAGATATAATAATCACTGAGATAGGTGGAACAGTAGGTGATATTGAGTCACTTCCATTTTTGGAGGCAGTTAGGCAGGTTATTTATGAAGAAGGTCCTGAAAACTCTATGGTCATTCATCTAACATTAATTCCTTATTTATCTGCTACAGGCGAATTAAAAACCAAACCAACTCAACATTCAGTTAAAACTCTAATGGAATTAGGTTTAAAAGCAGATGTTCTTGTTTGTAGATCAGAAAGGGAGTTATCTGACGAGATAAAAAATAAATTGGCATTATTCTGTAATGTTAGATTTGATTGTGTAATACAATCAATAGATGTAGAGACTATCTATGATGTTCCTATTAAAATGATGGATGAGGGTCTAGATAAGGTAACATTAGAAAAATTTAAAATTAAAGAATCTGAGCCTAATCTTGATAAATGGAAAAATTTCTTACATAAACTAAAGAACCCAACACATCAAATAAACATAGGTTTAGTTGGTAAATATGTAGAGTTGGATGATTCATATAAATCAATTTTAGAATCTCTTATTCATGCTGGAACTGAAAATGAGGTAAAGGTTGTTGTTAAGTCAATTCATTCTGAATATTTAGATAAAGAAAATATTTCAAAACAATTATTTCAATTAGATGGGATAATTGTTGCACCAGGTTTTGGTCAAAGAGGTCTTGATGGCAAAATTCTTGCAGTTGAACACGCTAGAGTAAATAAGATTCCTTTCCTTGGTATATGTCTAGGAATGCAAATGGCTGTTATTGAATATGCTAGAAATGTTAAAAAGATGCGATACGCTAATTCAACAGAGATCTCAGAGAAATGCAAAGATCCAGTTATAGATTTAATGACATCACAAAAGGAAATTATTAATAAGGGAGGCACTATGAGACTTGGAGCTTGGGATTGTGAATTAGAAAAAAATACAAAATCTTATAAATCTTACAAGAAAAAATTAATTTCAGAGAGACATAGACATAGATATGAATTCAACAATAATTATACAAATAAAATATTTGATGATAAATTTATAATTGCAGGTTCAAATCCTGATACAAAGCTTGTTGAAATAGTCGAAAATATTGATCATCCATGGTTTGTTGGAGTTCAATTTCATCCAGAATATAAAAGTAGTGTTTATAATCCTCATCCAATTTTTGTAAACTTTGTAAAAGCTAGTTTAAAAAATTATCTTAATAAATAATTATGGAACAGAATAAATTTGATCCTTTACAGTTCATTGGGTTTTTGCTAATATCTGCAATTTTAATGTTTTGGTTTTATGATAATCAATCAAGTATGATTGAGAACCAACAAATGAGTGAAGCTGAAAATTTAGTTGAAGAAACCACTGAAAATATTATTAATGATGATAATTTAAGTTCAAATAATTTAAAAATTGACCAAAGATTTGAGGAAGAAATTATTAGTCTTGAAAATGAAAATATTTTATTTGAAATAAGTACTGGTGGAGGTGAGATAAATAAAATTTTACTTAAAAACTTTTCAAATTATAATGATGAGCCACTTTTTCTTGTTAATGATAATAAATCGATTTTTAGCTATAACATTCCTATTGGCAGAAATTCTGTAATCAACTCTGCAGACTTAAACTATACATACCGAATTATTAAACCAGATTCAGAAGTTGTATTAACAGGTATTATTGATGAACAAAGATCATTAGATCTAACCTTTAAATTACAGGATAACTCTAGAATTGTTGACTTTGATATTAAATTAAATGACTCAAATAGATCAAATAACTATGATAATGTTGAATTGATTTGGGGTAGAGACTCTTTCAGAAATTCAAAGAGTATTGATTATGAAAATAGATATACTGCACTTGCATATGGTTTTGAAGAGAATAAAGACTCTTATTTATCTATTGCAGGTTCAACTAATAAAAATATAAACAACGTTAATTGGATTTCCTTTAGAGAACATTTTTTTAGTTCAATTCTTATTTTAAATGATCAAGTAAACGACGTTGATATAAGCTCTGAAGATTTAGCAAGTAATGAAACTTTAGATAATAAGTTTACAAAGAGGTTTCTTGCGAATGTTCCACTGAATCTTAATTCAGATGAAAGCCTGAGTTTTAGCATGTATTATGGTCCTACGGATTATGAAACTCTCAAAGAGTATAATCTAAATCTTGAAAACTCAGTTCAAATTGGCTGGGGAATTTTTGGTTGGTTAAATAGATTTATCTTCTTTCCACTCTTTTCTTTTCTCACAAACTATTTTTCATTTGGATTATCTATAATCTTAATGACAATAATTGTAAAAGTTGCAATTGCTCCTTTAACATACAAATCATATGAATCTCAAGTTAAAATGAGAGTTTTAAAACCTGAACTTGAGGTAATTAATGAAAAATTTAAAGATGATCCAATGAAGAAGCAGCAAGAAACTATGAACCTCTACACTAAATCAGGAGCTAACCCGATGTCTGGATGTTTACCAGCATTTTTACAAATGCCTATATTTTTTGCACTTTTTGTATTTTTTCCTGCAGCATTTAGCTTGAGGGGTAAAAGTTTTTTATGGGCAGACGATCTTTCTTCATATGATTCAATACTTGATTTAGGTTTTTACATCCCTCTTTATGGTGACCATATTAGTCTTTTTCCGATTTTAGCATCTATTGCAATTTTCTTTTACACAAAAATGACCACTGGACAACAAATGATGCCAGCATCTCAAACTGGGGGAGTTAATATGAAAGTTATAATGTATATGATGCCAATAATGATGCTATTTTTCTTTAATAATTATGCCAGTGGACTTAGCTTATATTACTTTATTTCAAATTTACTTACGATTGTATTAATGATAGTAATTAAGAATTTCATTATAGATGATAATAAAATATTGACTCAAATTGAGGAAAATAAAAAGAAGCCCCTAAAAGTAGGTGGTTTCAGAGCTAGACTTCAAAAGGCTCTAGAAGAAGCTGAGAAACAAAAGAAAAGAAGAGAACAATAATTTCTAATGAAAAAAACTAAAGTTGTTGTTGCCTTATCCGGAGGTGTTGACTCAAGTGTTGCTGCTTTTTTACTAAAGGAAAAGGGTTATGACTTAATTGGGCTATTTATGAAGAATTGGCATGATGAAAGTGTTACTATATCTGACGAATGTCCATGGTTAGAAGACAGTAATGATGCAATGTTAGTAGCAGAGAAACTTAATATTCCATTTCAAGTAGTTGATTTAAGTAAAGACTATAAAGAAAAAATAATCGATTATATGTTTGAAGAATATTCAAAAGGAAACACTCCAAATCCTGATATTTTATGTAACAGAGAGATAAAATTTGATGTTTTCATGGATATTGCACTTTCTTTAGGTGCTGATTATGTTGCAACTGGTCACTACTCTAGAATTAAAATAAACAATATAAGCGGTAATAAAACTAAATACGAGTTACACTCAGGAAGAGACCAAACTAAAGATCAATCGTACTTTTTATGTCAATTAAATCAAGAACAACTAAATAAGATATTATTTCCTATAGGTGATTTAATGAAAACTGAAGTAAGAGAAATTGCAAAAAAAAATAAATTGGTAACTGCTGAAAAAAAAGATTCTCAAGGATTATGCTTTGTTGGAAAGGTAAGCTTACCTGATTTTCTTCAACAAAAACTTAAAAAAAAGAAAGGCAATGTAATAGAGATTCCATCCGATTCTAAACTTTATGATAAAACATCAAACTTCATAAACGAAAATGAAAGAATGAAGAGTTTGAGTGATCAAATAGTATATTCTTTATCAGATGGAAAAATTATTGGAAATCATAATGGAGCCCATTATTACACTATTGGTCAAAGAAAAGGTCTAGCTATAGGTGGATATAAGAATCCTCTATTTGTTATTTCAACCAACACTCAAACTAATGAGATATTTGTTGGTGAGGGAAAAGATCATCCAGGTTTAAATAAGAAGGCTCTAAAGGTTAAATTCTCTGAAATAAATTGGGTAAATGATGATTTTAATTTTGAAAATCTAGGAGATTTAAAACTTAAAGCTAGGATAAGATACAGGCAAAAACTTCAAAAAATTTCTATTCACAAGCATCTTGATTTTTTGTATGTTGAATTTGATGATTTTCAATCTGCTATTACTCAAGGTCAATTCCTTGCTATATATGATAATTCTCAATTAATTGCCTCAGGAGTAATCTGTTAAGATTTATAATTGTTTTTTTTTAAAAAAACATGCAATTATACATACAATAACCAAAAAAAAATTTTAAATTTGCACGCTTTAATACGGAATTTAACAATTATTGTATGCCAACAATATCGCAATTAGTAAGAAAAGGTAGGACTTCTTCGACAAAGAAGAGTAAGTCTGTTGCACTTAGCAAATCACCTCAAAAAAGAGGGGTTTGTACTAGAGTTTATACTACTACTCCAAAGAAGCCAAACTCAGCAATGAGAAAGGTTGCGAGAGTTAGGCTTACTAATGGAAAAGAGGTGAATGCATATATCCCAGGTGAGGGTCACAATCTTCAAGAACACTCAATCGTTTTAGTTAGAGGAGGAAGAGTTAAAGATTTACCAGGAGTTAGATACCATATTGTAAGAGGAGCGCTTGACACAGCTGGTGTAGAAGGGAGACTTCAACGAAGATCCAAGTATGGAGGAAAAAAACCAAAAAAATAAATCCCTAAATGAGAAAGAAACAATCCAAAAAAAGAGCTCTATTACCTGATCCTAAATTTAATGATCAACTAGTAACAAGATTTGTTAATAATCTCATGCTCCAGGGTAAAAAATCAACCGCATATAAAGTGTTTTATGATGCTATTGATATAGTAGAGAGTAAGAAAGAAGATGATGAAAAAACACCTTTAGAATTATGGAAAGATGCTCTTTCCAACGTAATGCCACATGTTGAAGTAAGGAGTAGAAGAGTTGGTGGTGCTACTTTTCAGATTCCAACACCAATTAGACCCGACAGAAAAATTTCAATTGCAATGAAATGGCTAATTTCTGCTTCTAGAAAAAGAAATGAAAAGTCTATGGCAGTTAAACTAGCTCAAGAAATACTAGCAGCTGCTAAAGAAGAAGGATCTGCTGTTAAGAAAAGAGTTGATACTCACAAAATGGCTGAAGCAAACAAAGCCTTCTCACACTTCAGATTTTAATATTCAATTATGTCAAGAGATTTAAAATTTACAAGAAATATTGGTATTGCTGCTCACATTGACGCTGGGAAGACTACTACTACTGAAAGAATTCTTTTCTACACTGGTGTTAGTCACAAGATTGGAGAGGTTCATGATGGGGCTGCTACAATGGATTGGATGGAACAAGAGCAAGAGAGAGGTATAACAATTACTTCTGCTGCAACAACATGTAATTGGAACTTTCCGACTAATCAAGGTAAAGAAATTGATGATACTAAGGCATATCACTTTAACATCATTGATACTCCTGGTCACGTTGACTTTACAGTTGAAGTTAATAGATCTTTAAGAGTTCTTGATGGACTTGTCTTTCTATTTTCAGCTGTTGATGGTGTTGAACCTCAATCTGAAACTAACTGGAGACTTGCTGACAATTATAAAGTACCTAGAATAGGTTTTGTTAACAAAATGGATAGGCAAGGTTCTAATTTTTTAGGTGTATGTAATCAAGTTATTGAAAAACTTGGATCCAAAGCTGTTCCAATTGTCCTTAATATTGGTGACGAAGAGGATTTTAAAGGTATTGTTGATCTAGTTAAGAATCAAGCTATTGTATGGCATGAAGATAACTTTGGATCAACCTTTGATATTGTTGATATTCCAGATGACTTAAAAGATGAGGCTGAAAGACTTCGTGGAGAGCTGATTGAAGCTGTAGCAGAATATGATGAAAACCTTCTAGAAAAGTATTTTGAAGATCCAGACTCAATAACTGAGGATGAAGTTCACAATGCGTTAAGAGCTGCAACTCAAGATATTAGTATAATTCCCATGATATGTGGTTCTGCATTTAAAAATAAGGGTGTTCAGTTTTTACTAGATGCGGTATGTAGATATTTACCATCTCCTGAAGATAAAGATGCTATTGTAGGTACAAAACCAAATTCAGAAGATGAAATTTCAAGACTTCCCAAAGTATCTGAGCCTTTTTCAGCACTAGCTTTTAAAATTGCCACTGATCCTTACGTAGGAAGACTTGCTTTTTTTAGAGTTTACTCAGGTAGATTAGATGCTGGTTCATATGTTCTAAATAACAGGTCTGACAATAGAGAAAGAATTTCCAGAATTTATCAGATGCATTCAAATAAGCAAAACGCTATTGATTATATCGAAGCTGGAGATATTGGAGCTGCAGTTGGATTTAAGGATATAAAGACAGGGGATACATTATCTTCTGAGAAGCATCCAATAGTCCTAGAAAGTATGGTGTTCCCTGACCCAGTTATTGGTGTTGCAGTTGAACCAAAGACAAAAGCAGATGTTGATAAGCTAGGAATGGCTCTTGGAAAATTAGCTGAAGAAGACCCTACTTTTCAAGTTAAGACTGATGAAGCATCTGGTCAAACTGTAATATCAGGTATGGGAGAACTTCACCTTGATATTATTGTTGATAGGCTAAGAAGAGAATTTAAAGTTGAAGTTAATCAAGGACAGCCTCAAGTTGAATACAAAGAATCTCTAACTCAGTCTGCTGATCATAGAGAAACTTACAAAAAACAAACTGGTGGTAGAGGTAAATTTGCAGATATTGTATTTACAATTGAACCAGGAGAAAAGGGTAAAGCTGGACTAGAGTTTGTAAATCTTATTAAAGGTGGAAATATTCCAAGAGAATATATCCCATCTGTTGAAAAGGGTTTCAAGGATTCAATGAAAAATGGTCCTTTGGCAGGGTTTGAGGTTGACTCAATGAAAGTAACATTAAAAGATGGTTCATTCCACCCTGTAGATTCAGACTCTTTATCATTTGAATTAGCAGCTAAACTTGCTTTTAAAACTGCAGCAAAAGCAGCAAAAGCAGTAATTATGGAGCCAATAATGAAATTAGAAGTTATAACCCCTGAAGAGAACATGGGTGACATAGTAGGTGATCTTAATAGAAGAAGAGGCCAAGTTAATTCCATGGATGATAGAGCAGGAGCAAAAGTTGTTGCAGGAGAAGTTCCTTTATCTGAAATGTTTGGATATGTTACATCTCTTAGAACACTTTCATCTGGTAGGGCAACATCTACAATGGAATTCTCTCACTATGCAGAGACTCCAACTAATATATCAGAAACTGTTATTTCTGAAGTAAAAGGAAATACAACAGAATAAAAGAATAGATATGAGTCAAAAAATTAGAATAAAATTAAAATCTTATGATTACAACTTAGTTGATAAGTCAGCTGATAAGATTGTTAAGACTGTAAAAAATACAGGTGCAATTGTTACTGGACCTATTCCTTTGCCAACTCACAAAAAGATTTTTACTGTTCTAAGATCACCTCATGTCAATAAGAAATCTAGAGAACAATTTAAGTTGTGTTCATATAAAAGGCTATTGGATATTTATAGTTCATCTTCAAAGACTGTTGATGCACTAATGAAATTAGAACTTCCTAGTGGAGTTGAAGTTGAAATTAAAGTTTAATTATTATGTCAGGTATTATTGGTAAAAAAGTTGGAATGACAAGTATCTACGATGAAAGTGGAAAGAATATACCTTGTACTATACTTCAAGCAGGCCCTTGTACTATCACTCAAATAAAAACAGAGGATAAAGATGGCTATTCATCTTTCCAGCTTGGATTTGATGAAAAGACTAAGAACACTACTAAATCATATCAAGGTCAATTTAAAAAAAGTAAATCTAAACCTATGAATAAGTTGGTTGAATTTAAAGGATTTGAAGGTGACCTTAAGCTCGGTGATAAAATTACTGTTGATCATTTTATGGAGGGAGAATATGTTGATGTTTCAGGCCTTTCTAAAGGTAAAGGTTTTCAGGGTGTAGTGAAAAGACATGGATTTGCAGGTGTTGGTGACTCAACTCATGGTCAACACAATAGATTAAGAGCTCCTGGTTCAATTGGAGCTGGTTCTAGTCCATCAAGAGTTTTCAAGGGTATGAGGATGGCTGGTCAGACTGGTAATTCTAAGGTAAAAGTTCTTAACCTAAAAGTTGTTAAGGTTATGTCTGAAGATAATATTTTAATTGTTAGAGGAAGTGTTCCTGGTCATAATAACTCATATATAATTGTTCAAAAGTAATGGAGCTTAAAGTACATAATATAAAAGGTAAAGAAACTGACAAAAAGGTCAAGTTAAATAAGTCAATTTTTGGTATTGAACCAAATGACCACGCAATTTATTTAGATGTTAAACAATACCTTGCTAATAATCGTAAAGGTCTTCATAAGGCAAAAGAGAGAGCTGAAATTGCTGGTAGTACAAGAAAGATTAAAAAGCAGAAAGGTACTGGTACTGCAAGAGCTGGAAGTATTAAGAACCCTCTATTTAGAGGAGGTGGTAGAGTCTTTGGACCAAGACCAAGATCTTACGATCAAAAAGTAAATAAAAAAGTAAAAAAATTAGCAAGAAAGTCTGCCCTTGCGTATAAATTAAAAAATAAAGAAGTTTTAATCCTAGAGGATTTCAAATTTTCAAGCCCAAAGACTACAGATTATTTAAATATAATTAAGGCTTTTGGTTTGGAATCTAAAAAGACTTTACTAGTAACAAGTGAAACTGATAGTAATATATATTTGTCTTCACGAAATTTAAAAAATTCGAAAGTTATAATTAACTCAGAATTAAACACTTATGAAATTACAGATGCTAATAATATCTTAATTTTAGAAAGTGCGGTTGAAGGAATTGAAACAACCCTGAAATAAATTAGATCATGGATATACTTATAAAGCCAATATTAACCGAGAAAGCGACAAATGAAAGTGAATTGAGAAATTCATACACATTCATTGTCTCAAAGTCTGCAAACAAGGTTGAAATTAAAAAAGCAGTTGAAGCTTCTTATGGGGTTTCAGTTAAGAAAGTTAGAACTATGATTTATGGAGCAGAAACAAGGACTAGATACACAAAGCGTGGTATTCAGAACAGTAAAAAAGGTTCATACAAAAAAGCAATTGTTAAAGTATCAGAAGGAGATAGAATTGACTTCTTCGCAAATCTATAATTATGCCTGTAAGAAAATTAAAACCGGTTACGCCATCACAAAGATTTAGAGTTGTTAATGGATTTGACGCTATAACAACTGATAAACCTGAAAAGTCTTTACTAATTACAAAGAAAAGAACTGGTGGTAGAAATAACCATGGTAAGATGACCAGTAAATATAGAGGAGGTGGTCATAAGAAGAGATATAGAATTATTGATTTTAAAAGAGATAAGTTTGATGTAAGTGCTGAAGTAAAATCAATTGAGTATGATCCAAATAGAACAGCATTTATCTCTTTACTAGAGTACAAAGATGGAGAAAAGAGATATATAATTGCTCAGAATGGACTTAAAGTTGGACAAACTGTTTTATCCGGTGAATCAGCTACTCCTGAAATCGGAAATGCTATGCCTATGAATAACATTCCTTTGGGTACTATCATCTCCTGCATTGAATTAAATCCAGGTAAAGGTGCAAGTATATCAAGAAGTGCAGGTTCTTTTGCGCAATTAATGGCAAAAGAAGGCAGATATGTAACAATAAAACTTCCTTCAGGAGAAACAAGGATGATTTTAAATAATTGTTATGCAACTATTGGTGCAGTTTCTAATTCAGATAACCAGCTTATATCATCTGGTAAAGCTGGAAGAAAAAGATGGCTAGGTAGAAGACCAAGAACAAGACCAGTTGCTATGAACCCTGTTGATCACCCAATGGGAGGTGGAGAAGGAAAAGCATCAGGAGGTCACCCAAGATCTAAAAAAGGAATACCTGCTAAAGGTTTCAGAACTAGATCTAAGAAGAAATCATCTTCTAAGTTTATTATAGAAAGAAGAAAAAAATAAAAAGTAATGTCAAGATCACTAAAAAAAGGACCATACGTACATTTAAGCCTTCTAAAGAAGGTCAATAAAAATATTGAAGATAATAAGAAGGATGTTATTAAGACATGGTCTAGATCATCAATGATTATACCTGATTTTGTTGGACAAACTATTGCTGTTCATAATGGTAAACAATTTATTCCAGTTTACATTACTGAAAATATGGTTGGTCATAAACTTGGAGAATTTTCTCCGACAAGATCATTTAGAGGTCATACTGGTAATAAAAGATAAATAATATTGATTTAAATAAATGGGATCAAGAAAAAGAAATAGTGCAGAAAAGATAAAGGAAGCAAAGAAGGACTTAGCATTTGCTAAGCTTAACAATTGCCCTACTTCTCCAAGGAAGATGCGTCTTGTAGCTGATCAAATCAGAGGTGAAGATATATCAAGTGCATTATCAATATTAAAATTTAGCCCTAAAGAGGCTTCTAGAAGACTTGAAAAACTTTTAGTCTCTGCTATATCAAATTGGCAATCCAAAAATGAGAATGCTAATATTGATTCTGCTCAACTTTTTGTTAAAGAAATTAGAGTTGATAGCGGAAGTATGCTAAAGAGAATTAGAACAGCTCCTCAGGGTAGAGCTCACAGAATAAGAAAGAGATCTAATCATGTTACGTTAGTTCTTTCATCAAAAACAATTACTTAAATGGGACAGAAGACAAATCCAATAGGAAATAGATTAGGTATAATTAGAGGCTGGGACTCAAACTGGTGGGGTGGTAGAGACTATGGTGATAAGATAGCAGAAGATGATAAAATAAGAAAGTATATATACGCTAGACTTTCTCGTGCAAGTGTATCAAGTATCATAATCGAGAGGACCCTTAAACTTATAATTATAACTATTACTACTGCAAGACCAGGTATCATAATTGGTAAAGCAGGATCTGAAGTTGACAAATTAAAGGAGGAGCTGAAAAAGATAACATCCAAAGATGTACAATTAAATATTTTTGAAATTAAACGTCCTGAATTAGATGCCTTTTTGGTTGGTAACAGTATAGCAAGACAAATTGAGAATAGAATTTCTTTTAGAAGAGCTATTAAAATGGCTATTGCTGCAGCAATGAGAATGAATGCAGAAGGTATTAAAATCCAAATATCTGGTAGGCTTAATGGAGCTGAAATGGCTAGATCTGAATCTTACAAAGAAGGTAGGATCCCATTATCAACTTTTAGAGCAGATATTGATTATGCGATTGTTGAAGCTCATACTACATATGGAAGACTCGGAATAAAAGTCTGGATTATGAAGGGAGAGGTTTATGGAAAAAGAGAATTATCTCCTTTAACTGGTATGAAAAAATCATCTAATAATTCTAAAAAGAATAATAGACAAAGAGATAGAAAAAATTAAATAGAATATGTTACAACCAAAGAGGACTAAATATAGAAAGACACAAAAAGGCCGTATGAAAGGTTTGTCTCAACGTGGGCATAGATTGTCTAATGGTATGTTTGGTATCAAATCCCTAGAGTCTAAATTCATTACCTCTAGACAAATTGAAGCTGCTAGGATTGCTGCTACAAGATATATGAAAAGAGAAGGACAGCTTTGGATAAAGATATTTCCAGATAAACCTATTACAAAAAAACCTCTTGAGGTGAGAATGGGTAAAGGTAAAGGTGCTCCTGAGTATTTTGTTGCTGTTGTAAAACCTGGAAGAGTTCTTTTTGAAGTTTCAGGTGTTCCAGTAGCAGTTGCTAAAGAGGCACTAAGGTTAGCTGCACAAAAGTTACCGGTAACAACAAAATTTATTATTGCAAGAGATTTTAAAGGATATTATGAAAATTAGTGAAATAAGAAATATGTCAATTGACGAGTTAAATGAGAAATTAACTGATACAGCTAAAAAGTTGTCTCAGTTAAAATTTAATAATACTGTTCAAACAATAGAAAATCCCCTTGAAATTAAAAATTTAAGGAGGCAGCTTGCAAAGCTTAAAACTATATTAAAAGAAAAAAAACAAGATTAATGACAAATAGAAGTTTAAGAAAAGAAAGAATAGGTGTTGTATCATCTGATAAAATGGAAAAATCAGTTGTTGTATCAGAAGTTAAGAAAGTTAAGCACCCTGTCTATGGAAAATTTGTTTTAAAAACAAAGAAATATGTAGCTCATGATGAGAAAAATGACTGTAATGAGGGTGATACTGTAAAGATTATGGAAACAAGACCTATGAGCAAGACAAAGAAGTGGAGAATTGTAGAAATTATAGAAAGAGCAAAATAAAATGGTACAAGCAGAGTCAAGACTTAACGTAGCGGATAACACAGGAGCTAAAGAAGTTCTAACAATAAGAGTATTGGGTGGAACAAAAAGAAGGTATGCAAGATTAGGAGATAAAATTGTAGTAACCGTTAAAGACGCTACTCCTAATGGAACAGTAAAAAAAGGTCAAGTATCTCTTGCTGTAGTAGTAAGAACAAAAAAAGAAGTTAGAAGAAATGATGGCTCTTACATTAGATTCGATGAGAATGCTTGTGTATTGCTTCAACAAACTGGTGAAATGAGAGGAACAAGAGTTTTTGGTCCAGTTGCTAGAGAGTTGAGAGATAAACAGTTCATGAAAATTGTCTCACTAGCACCTGAAGTTTTATAGAAAAGACATGAATAAAATTAAAATAAAAAAAGGAGATCAAGTACTGGTAATAGCTGGTGAGAATAAGGGTTCTAAGGGCGCTGTATTAAAGGTGCTTTATAACTCGAATAAAGCATTAGTTGAAAGTGTCAACACTGTAAAAAGACACACGAAGCCAAACTCGGAAAATCCAAAAGGTGGTATAATTGAAAAACAACTACCAATAGACATATCTAATCTGTCTCTAATGACAAAAGATGGGGAGAAGACAAGAATTGGATTTAAAAATGAAGATGGAAAAAAAGTTCGTATATCAAAAAAATCTAAAGAAATTATTTAATTATGTCGTATTCACCAAGACTTAAGGGCGATTATTCCGAAAAGATTATTAAAGATCTTCAAGGAAAGCTTGAATTAAAAAATGTGATGCAAGTTCCAACTTTAGATAAAATAGTTATCTCAAGAGGAGTTGGTGCTGCTGTAAGTGATAAGAAATTAATTGACCATGCAGTCGAAGAATTAACTTTAATCTCAGGTCAAAAAGCTATTGCTACACTTTCAAAGAAAGATGTGGCTTCTTTTAAGTTAAGAAAGGGAACGCCTATTGGCGCTAAGGTTACATTAAGAGGTGACAGAATGTATGAATTTCTAGATAGACTTATAACCATCGCTCTTCCAAGAGTGAGAGACTTCCAAGGGATTAAGTCTGATGGATTTGATGGAAGAGGTAACTATAATCTTGGAATAAAAGAACAAATTATATTTCCTGAAATCAATATTGATAAAGTAAATAAGATATCAGGTATGGATATCACATTTGTAACAAATACAAATTCTGATAAAGAGGCAAAAGAATTATTAACTGAACTAGGATTACCTTTTAAAAAATAATATTATGGCAAAAGAATCGATGAAAGCTAGGGAAAGAAAAAGACAAAGAATTGTTGCAAAATTTGCTGCAAAAAGAAAGTCTTTGAAAGAAGCTAAAGACTATGTAGGTCTTCAAAAGCTCCCAAAAAATGCTTCACCAATTAGGCTTCACAATAGATGTAAGCTAACTGGAAGACCAAAGGGTTATATTAGACAATTTGGTATTTCAAGGGTGATGTTTAGAGAGATGGCAAATAAAGGATTAATTCCAGGTGTAACTAAAGCGAGTTGGTAAATTAAAGATTATGAATACAGATACTATTGCAGATTATTTAACAAGAGTAAGAAATGCTAGCATGGCTGGTCATAAAGTTGTTGATGTTCCAGCATCTAATATTAAAAAGGACATAACAAAGATTCTTTTTGATCAAGGCTACATCTTAAGTTATAAATTTGAAGATACTGATAATAAGCAGGGAAATATAAAAATAGCCCTTAAGTATGATTCAGTCTCAAAACAACCTGTTATTAAAGAAATTCAAAGAATAAGTAAACCAGGGTTGAGAAAATATTCAAATTCACAAGATTTTCCAAGAATTTTAAATGGCTTGGGTATATCTATAGTTTCAACTTCTAAAGGTGTAATGACTGGAAAGCAAGCTTCTAGTCAGAATATAGGTGGTGAATTAATTTGTTATGTTTTTTAAATTAATATTATGTCAAGAATAGGTAACAATCCGATAAGTATTCCAGAAGGAGTTTCCGTTGAAGTTAATGGTGACATTATTACTGTCAAAGGTAAAAAAGGTGAGATGAACCAAACTTTTGATGGTGTTAGTTTTGATGTGTCAAAAGATACTATAATTGTTAAAAGAAATTCGGAATCAAAAGATCACAAATCAAAACATGGTCTTTTCAGATCTCTTGTATCTAATATGGTTACTGGAGTAAACGAAGGATTTACGCTAGAATTAGAATTAGTAGGTGTTGGTTATAGAGCAACTTCATCTGGTCAGAAATTGGATCTTGCTTTAGGTTATTCACATACAATTGTAATGAATATAGCGCCTGAAGTCAAAGTTGAATGTGTTAATGAAAAAGGCTCTAACCCTATAATTAAACTTAGCTCACCAGATAAACAGCTTGTCGGTCATGTTGCAGCTAAGATTAGATCTTTCAGAAGACCAGAACCATATAAAGGAAAAGGAATAAAGTTTGTTGGTGAACAAATAAGAAGAAAAGCAGGTAAATCAGCATAATATGAAAAATACTAAGACCTTCAGAAGAAATAGAATTAAACAAAGAATAAAGAAAGTTGTTTCTGGTACTCCCGAGTATCCTAGGCTGTCTGTATTTAGAAGTAATAAAGAGATATATTGTCAAGTAATTGACGATGTAAATGGTAAGACTTTAGTTCAGACATCTTCAAGAGATAAAGCAATTTCAGATCTTAAATTAAAGAGTAATATTGAAATTTCTTTTAATGTTGGAAAATCAGTCGCTGAGCAAGCTGTAAAAAAAGGTATTGATAAAATCAAATTTGATAGAGGTGGATACCTTTATCATGGTAGAGTTAAATCCCTTGCTGAAGGAGCAAGAGAAGGTGGACTTAAATTTTAATTATGTATAAAAATTATAAAAATATTGAACTTGTAAAGCCTGCTGGGTTAGACTTAAAAGATAAGCTTGTTGGTATCCAAAGAGTTACAAAGGTTACAAAGGGTGGTAGAGCTTTTGGTTTTTCTGCTATTGTTGTAGTAGGTGACGAAAATGGAGTTGTTGGTCATGGTCTTGGAAAGGCCAAAGAAGTTACAATTGCAATTTCAAAAGCTGTTGAAGATGCTAAGAAAAACTTAGTAAGAATTCCTATCGAGAATGGTACTTTACCTCATGAACAAAAAGGAAAGTTTGGTGGATCTAGAGTTTTTATAAAACCAGCGACTCCAGGTACAGGTGTAATTGCTGGAGGTGCAGTAAGGACCGTATTGGAAGCAGTTGGTGTACAAAATGTGCTTTCTAAATCTCAAGGGTCATCTAACCCGCATAATGTTGTTAAGGCTACATTTGACGCACTTCTTAATTTAAGAAGTCCATTAATGATTTCTAGACAAAGAGGGATTTCTCTTGATAAAGTTTTTAAAGGATGAGTAAAAAAGTAAAAATTAAACAAGTAAGAAGCACAATCAAGAGACTAGAGTCTCAAAAGAGAACTCTAAGGGCCCTTGGCTTAAGAAAAATTGGAATGGAAGTTGAACATGAGTTAACATCTTCAATCTCTGGAATGATTGAAAAAGTAAGACATCTTGTTGAAGTAAATTCTATAAAATAATAGTTATGAGTTTAAATAATTTAAAACCTGCAAAAGGATCAAATAATACAAGTGGTAAAAGACTTGGAAGGGGGCAGGGTTCTGGAAAGGGTGGTACATCTACCAAAGGACATAAAGGAGCTCAGTCTAGATCAGGTTATTCTAGAAAAATCGGTTTTGAGGGTGGTCAAATGCCTCTTCAAAGAAGAATCCCAAAGTTTGGTTTTAAAAATATTAACAGGGTTGAATACAACACAATTAATGTTGATGATATTCAATATCTCGTTGATAATAAAAAGATTAAAAAGGATCTTACATTAGACAAAATGATTGAATTAAGAATGGTAAAAAAAGGAGACCTTGTAAAAATATTAGGTAGAGGTAAACTAGATGTTGCAGTAAATATAACTGCACATAAGTTTTCTGCTTCTGCTGAGAAGATTATTGAAAAGGCTGGAGGAAAGGTTAATAAAATATAATGAATAAATTAATAGACGTAATTAAGAGTATCTACAAGATAAAAGAGTTAAGGGAGAGAATCCTTTTTACTCTAATGCTCTTATTGGTCTATAGACTTGGTGCACAAGTTGTACTCCCAGGAGTTGATTCTTTAGCTCTTTCAGACCTTTCTTCAAGATCTGATGGTGGAGGCTTATTAGGGATATTAAATGCATTTACAGGTGGAGCTTTTGCAAATGCCTCAATATTTGCTCTTGGAATTATGCCATATATTTCAGCATCAATTGTTGTTCAGTTGATGGGAGTTGCTCTTCCTTATCTTCAAAAACTTCAGAAAGAAGGTGAGAGTGGTAGAAAGAAAATTACTCAAATCACAAGATGGTTAACAATATTTATATGTGTAGTCCAGGCTCCTGCATATTTATATGGATTAAGTGCGCTAGGTGTTCCTGACAGTGCTTTTATTTTTGGAAGAACTCCAATGTTCATATTCACATCAATTATAATACTTGTAACCGGATGTATTTTTGCAATGTGGTTAGGAGAAAAGATTACAGATAGAGGTATTGGTAACGGAATATCACTTCTTATTACTGTTGGTATTGTTGCTACTCTTCCTCTATCATTTACTCAAAACTTAATTTCAAGAATATCTGAAAGTAATGGTGGTTTAATAATGGTTGTTATCGAATTAGCTGTTTGGCTAGTAATTATTCTCTTAAGTATTCTTTTAGTTATGGCTGTAAGACAAATTCCAGTTCAATATGCAAGAAGAAACTCTGTTCCAGGAACTCAATCATCAGGAATGGCAAAGAGGCAATATATACCACTTAAATTAAATGCATCAGGAGTTATGCCAATAATATTTGCTCAGGCATTAATGTTTGCTCCAGCTACAATTGGAAGTGTCTTTGGTACTTCTTCATTTGGGCAGTGGTTACAAGCAAGTTTTTCAGATATATTTGGACTTTGGTATAATATTTTATTTGGACTTTTAGTTGTTATTTTTACATTCTTTTATACAGCTATAACAGTACCTACAAATAAGATGTCTGATGATTTAAAAAGAAGCGGAGGATTCGTTCCTGGTATTAGACCTGGAAACGAGACGTCAGAATATTTAGATTCAGTAATGTCACACATAACATTTCCAGGATCTCTATATCTGGCAGTGATTGCAGTTTTTCCTGCAATTGTAGTTCAACTTATTGGAATGCAGCAAGGATGGGCTCTATTTTTTGGTGGAACGTCACTTTTAATTATGGTAGGTGTTGCTATTGATACAATTCAACAGGTTAATGCTTATCTGCTAAATAATCACTATGACGGGCTTATGAAGTCTGGTTCAATGAGAAGTAAACCAACAATATAATGGCTAAACAAAAATCAATAGAGCAAGAAGGTAAAATAATTGAGGCACTCTCCAACGCTATGTTTAGAGTTGAACTAGAAAATGGTCATATTGTTACAGCTCATATATCCGGTAAAATGAGGCTACATTACATAAAGCTTTTACCTGGAGATAAAGTAAAGCTTGAAATGAGTCCATATGACTTAACAAAAGCAAGAATAACATTTAGAATGTAAACAAAATTATAATGAAAGTAAGAGCATCAATAAAAAAGAGAAGTAGTGAATGTAAAATCGTAAGGAGAAAAGGACGATTATACGTTATAAATAAAAAAAACCCAAGATTTAAACAAAGACAAGGTTAATTATGGCAAGAATTTCAGGAATTGATATACCAAAGGATAAAAGAGGAGCTATAGCTCTAACTTATATTTATGGTATTGGTAAAAGTTTAGCGATGACAATATTAGGAAACGCAAAAGTTGACTATAATAAAAAGGTTTCAGAATGGGATGATAAAGACATTGCTAGTATAAGAGAAGTTGTAGGAAATTTAACAATAGAAGGAGAATTGAGATCAGAAACTCAATTAAATATTAAAAGATTAATGGATATCGGAAGTTATAGAGGTATTAGGCATAGAACTGGTCTCCCATTAAGAGGTCAAAGAACAAAAAATAACTCTAGGACAAGAAAAGGAAAAAGAAAAACTGTAGCTAACAAGAAAAAAGCGACTAAGTAATCATGGCAAAATCTACAAATAAAAAAAGAAAAGTAATTGTTGAATCAACTGGTGAAGCTCATATAAATGCTTCATTCAATAATATAATAATATCAATTACAAATTTAAAAGGAGAAGTAATTTCATGGTCATCTGCTGGTAAAATGGGATTTAGAGGTTCAAAAAAGAATACTCCTTTCGCTGCTCAAACAGCTGCTGAAGACTGTGCAAAAATAGCTTTTGATGCTGGTTTAAGAAGAATTAAAGTCCTTGTCAAAGGACCAGGGAATGGTAGAGAATCTGCAATAAGAACACTTCATAATAATGGACTTGAAGTTTCAGAAATTATTGACGTTACTCCAGTTCCTCACAATGGATGTAGACCACCTAAAAGGAGAAGAGTTTAACAAATTATAATATAAATGGCAAGATATACAGGACCTAAAACAAAAATTTCAAGAAAGTTCGGAGAACCTTTATTTGGTGAAGATCGAACTCTAGAGAAGAAAAATTACCCTCCAGGTCAACATGGAAATAGCAAGAGAAGGTCGAAAAAATCTGAATATGCTATTCAATTGATGGAGAAACAAAAGGCAAAATATACCTATGGAATACTAGAAAAACAATTTAGAAATATCTATGATAAGGCTAATAGAGGAAAAGGGATTACTGGTGAATTGCTTCTCCAGCTTTGTGAGTCTAGACTTGATAATGTAGTTTATAGAATGGGTATTTCAAAAACAAGAGATGGTGCTAGACAATTAGTATCTCATAAGCATGTAACAGTTAATGGATCTATTGTTAATATACCATCTTATACACTTAGACCAGGTGATATAGTATCAATTAGAAAAAAATCTAAATCTTTAAAAGCGATTGAGAGCTCTCTTATTGAAAATAACTCTGAATACGAATGGATTAAGTTTAACAGAGAAAGATTAGAAGGTGAGTTTGTTTCAATCCCTGAAAGAGAACAAATTCCAGAAAATATTAAAGAACAATTAATAGTTGAATTATACTCAAAATAAAAAATATGGCAATTTTAAATTTTCAAAAACCAGATAAAGTAATCATGATTGATTCTACGGAATCTCATGGTAAATTTGAATTTAGACCCTTAGAACCAGGATATGGTTTAACAATAGGAAACGCTCTAAGAAGAGTCTTACTCTCTTCTCTTGAGGGTTATGCTTTTACATCAGTAAAAATTGATGGTGTTGATCATGAATTTTCCACTATTGACGGCGTTGTTGAAGATGTAACTGAGATTATACTTAACATTAAACAGATAAGGCTAAAAAGACAGATTGACGATGTTGAAAGTGAAAAAATTAATGTTATAGTTGGTAACCAAAAAGTTTTAAAGGCCTCTGATCTTCAAAAGTTTATATCAGGGTTTCAAATTTTAAACCCAGATTTAGTAATATGTAGTTTAGAAAAAGATGTAAAGCTTTCTATTGAACTTAATATTGAAAAAGGAAGAGGTTATGTTCCAGCTGAAGAGAACAAAAAACAAAGTGAGTCTATAGGTTTAATTGCAATTGACTCAATCTATACCCCTATTAAAAATGTAAAGTATGATATAGAGAATTATAGAGTTGAGCAAAAGACAGATTATGAGAAGCTTGTACTAGAAATTGTTACCGACGGATCAATTCATCCAAAAGATGCTTTAACAGAAGCAGCAAAAATATTAATTCATCATTTCATGTTATTCTCGGACGAACTAATAACATTAGAAGCTGATGAAATTGCTCAATCTGAAACATATGACGAAGAGTCTCTTCATATGAGGCAACTATTGAAGACTAAATTAATTGATATGGATTTATCAGTTAGAGCGTTAAACTGTCTAAAAGCTGCTGAGGTTGATACACTTGGTGATCTTGTTTCATTTAATAAGAATGATTTAATGAAATTTAGAAACTTTGGAAGAAAATCACTTACAGAACTAGAAGAATTAGTTATTCTTAAAGGTCTTTCATTTGGAATGGATCTTTCAAAATATAAATTAGATAAAGATTAAATTTTAAGTAATGAGACACGGTAAGAAAATTATAAAATTAGGTAGAAAATCTGCTCATAGAAAGGCTATGTTAGCTAACATGGCTGTTTCTCTATTTGAACATAAAAGAATTACTACTACCTCAACTAAGGCAAAAGCTTTAAAAATATTTGTTGAGCCATTAATTACCAAGTCTAAGAATGATAGTGTTCACAATAGGCGATTATGTTTTGGAAAACTTAGGAATAAACTTGGCGTTCAAATTCTATTTGATGAAATATCTAAGAAAGTTGCTGATAGACCTGGTGGATATACAAGGATTATTAAACTAGGTAACAGAATGGGTGATAATGCATCAATGGCAATGATTGAACTTGTTGATTTTAATACTATTTACAATAGTGTTTCTTCTAACGAAACTAAAGTTTCTACTCCAGAATCAACTTCTGAATAATTCCTTATAAAAAGTAATTAACAAAAGGATATATGTTTTTTCATATATCCTTTTTTTGTTTAATTTTATACCCCGAAATGTCCAATCAAAAAAGAAAAAAAGCTCTCGTACTATTAGCTGATGGTACGATTTTTTATGGTCGTTCTGCGGGTATTGATGGTACTTCTTACGGTGAAATTTGTTTTAATACAGGAGTAACAGGGTATCAAGAAATATTTACTGACCCTTCGTATTTTGGCCAGATTATGGTTACAACAACTTCACATATTGGTAACTATGGAATAAAAATGTCCGAGTCCCAGTCAAAAGAAATATTTATTAGTGGTTTAATCTGTAAATCATTTAGCTCAGTTAATTCAAGAACAAATTCTAAATCATTAAAAGAATGGTTTAAATCAAAAAATTTAGTTACACTATGTGATGTTGATACGAGAGCATTAGTTAGATATATTAGAGACAATGGAGCTATGAACGCTGCAATCACAACTGAGATTGATAAAATTAATACTATCAAAAAAAATCTTGATAAATTTCCAACTATGAATGGTCTTGAACTTGCTTCAAGGGTTTCTACAAAAAAGCCTTATGAATATGGAGACAGTAATTCTAAAGTTCGATTAGCAGTTATAGATCTTGGAATTAAAAAAAATATTCTTGAAAATTTTTCAAGAAGAGGATTATTTATAAAAGTATTCCCTTATAATACTGATATAATTGAGATGTTAAAGTTTAAGCCTCATGGATTCTTTCTGTCAAATGGTCCTGGTGACCCAGAACCACTAAAAGAGGTAATAAATACTACCAAAAAAATACTTGAAAAAAATTATCCCCTTTTTGGTATATGTCTCGGTCATCAAGTAATTGCTATTGCTAATGGAATCAAAACTTATAAAATGTTTAATGGGCATAGAGGGATTAATCATCCTGTCCTAAATTTAAACACCGGTAAGGGTGAGATTACATCCCAAAATCATGGTTTTGCAGTTGATTATGATACTGCCGTCTCAAATAAATCTGTGAAAATATCACATAAACATCTCAATGATCAAACAGTAGCAGGTCTTGAAATTAAAGGAAAGGACTGCTTTTCTGTTCAGTATCATCCGGAAGCAGGACCAGGTCCTAATGATGGAAACTATCTATTTGATCAATTTCTTTCAAAACTCAATCAATAATGACAAAGATAAAGACTATTGTAGCAAGACAAATATTTGATTCAAGAGGTAACCCTACAGTTGAGGCTGATGTAATTACTACTAATGGAATCTTAGGAAGAGCAGCTGTTCCCTCTGGGGCATCAACTGGCGAGCACGAGGCTGTAGAGTTAAGAGATAAAACTCAAGATTTTATGGGCAAATCAGTATATGAAGCAGTAAAAAATGTTAATGAATTAATTTTAAAAAAATTAGAAAATTTATCAGTTTTTGACCAAGAATTAATTGATTCAAAGATGATAGAACTTGATAATACTCCTAATAAATCTAAATTAGGGGCTAATGCAATTCTCTCTGTTTCATTGGCAGTTGCAAAAGCAGCGGCATTAGAAAAAAAAATACCTCTTTTTAAGTATTTAGGAGATAGCAACTCAAATATACTACCTGTTCCATTAATGAATATTATTAATGGAGGTAGTCATTCTGATTCACCTATATCTTTTCAAGAATTTATGATTGTTCCAATTGGAGCAACTAGTTTTAGTCACGCCCTACAAATTGGTAATGAAGTTTTTCACAATCTAAAAACAATTCTAAAGTCTAGAGGACTTTCAACTGCTGTTGGGGACGAAGGAGGGTTTGCACCTAATTTAAAGGGTACAGAAGATGCGATTAATACAATTATTCAAGCTGTTGAAAAAGCAGGATATAAAATGACTGATGATGTAATGTTAGCTCTTGATTGTGCTTCCTCAGAGTTCTACAAGGATGGATATTATGATTACTCAATATTTGAAAGTGGTAATAGTTCAAAATTAACATCTGAAGAACAGGTCAATCTATTAGTTGACCTTTGTGAAAAATATCCTATAATATCAATAGAGGATGGAATGGATGAAAATGATTGGGACGGATGGAAGCTTTTAACAGAAAAAATTGGAGATAAGGTCCAACTAGTAGGCGATGATTTGTTTGTAACAGATAACTCAAGATTGTTAAAGGGTATTAGTCAAAAAATTGGAAATTCAATTTTAATTAAATTTAATCAAGTTGGATCCTTAACAGAGACGATTTCATGTATTAATTTAGCATCTGAAAATAATTTTACTTCAGTAATATCTCACAGATCTGGAGAAACAGAAGACTTTACAATTGCAGATCTTTGTGTGGCTTTCAATACAGGGCAAATTAAAACAGGCTCTATGTCAAGAAGTGACAGAATGTCTAAATACAATCAACTTATTAGAATTGAAGAAGAATTAGGTGACTCTGCTAAGTTTCTTGGAAAAAATGCTTTTAATTTAAACTTCTAACAATTTAAATTTTATTTAATTTTTTTCTTAACTGTAGGTAAATTAAATTTGTAAAAACACCTATAGATGGATAAGTCTGCAAAAATTGAATATAAAGGTAAAACATATACATTTCCTGTAATTACTGGTTCGGAGAATGAAGAAGCCATTGACATTAAAAATCTAAGGTCTGAAGCAGGACTTATTACCTATGATCCAGGATATAAAAATACAGGTCATTGTATAAGTGATATTACGTATTTAGATGGAGAAAATGGTATTTTGAGATACAGAGGCTATTCAGTTGAAGAATTATGTCAAAAAAAATCATTTCTAGAAGTCGCATATTTATTAATCTTCGGTGATTTACCATCTAAATCTCAACTTGATGATTTCCAAAATGATATTAGAGAAGAAGCTCTAGTTGATGAGGATCTAAAACAGATTTTTAAAAGTTTTCCCAAGTCTGCTCACCCTATGGGTATACTTTCATCTTTAACATCTGCTCTGATTGCTTTTAATCCCCAGAATGAGACTAAAATATCAATGAAAGATAAAGAGGGAATTACTGCTGATGATAAAATGTATATGTCCACTACTCGTCTTTTAGCTAAATTTCCAATAATGTCATCTTGGACTTTAAGAAAGATAAAAGGACTCCCTCTTAATTATAGTAATAATAATGTTTCATATACAGAAAACATTGCATACATGATGTTTGCAAAACCAAATCAAGAATATATTCAAAATGACATAATTGTAAACGCATTAAATACACTATTAATACTTCATGCAGATCACGAGCAAAATTGTTCTACTTCAACAGTCAGAATAGTTGGTTCATCTTATGCTGGAATGTACGCATCGATTTCAGCTGGAATATCTGCACTATGGGGAAGGCTTCACGGTGGTGCAAATCAAGCAGTAATTGAAATGTTGGAGCTTATCAAAAATGATAATTCAGATATTGATAAATACCTAAATAAAGCAAAAGATAAATCTGATCCTTTCAGATTGATGGGCTTTGGTCACAGGGTATACAAGAATTTTGATCCACGTGCAAAAATTATAAAGAAAGCAGCAGATCAGGTTTTAAATGATCTAGGTATAGACGATCCTATTCTTGAAATAGCTAAGACAATTGAAGATAAGGCTTTAAATGATGAATACTTTATTCAAAAGAAACTATATCCAAATGTTGATTTTTACTCAGGTATTATATACAGAGCACTTGGAATACCTACTGATATGTTTACTGTAATGTTTGCTTTAGGTAGAATACCCGGTTGGATTGCTCAATGGAAAGAAATGAGAGATTCAAATAATCCAATTGGTAGACCAAGACAAATCTATAACGGGCCTACTCATAGGTCAATTTCATAAAATAAATGGAAATCAAATCTGAGATTTCAAATCTAGCATCTAATTTTTTAAATAAAAATTTTAGTATCAAAGTTGATTATATTGAAATCCAAAATACTAGAAAAGACTTTGAGGGTGACATCACTATTGTTCTATTTCCTTTTTTAAAAGATATTAATAAAAATAAGAGTGAATTTGGAAAAGAATTTGGAGACTTTATTACAAAAAACTCTCTTAATATATCAAATTTTAATATTGCAGGTGGTTTTTTAAACCTTACTATTTCTGATAATTATTACATTAATTTTATAAATTCTATAAGAGATAATCCCTCTTTTGGTAAAGCTGAGCCTTCAGATGAAACGTATATAGTTGAATTTTCATCTCCTAATACAAACAAGCCTCTTCATTTAGGTCATATTAGAAATAATTTATTAGGATACTCAATTTCTAAAATTTTAGAGGCAAATGGAAAAAAAGTGCAAAAAGTTCAAATCATAAATGATCGTGGAATTCATATATGTAAATCAATGGTTGCTTGGAAACAATTTGCCAATGGATCAACTCCTGATTCTGAGAATATAAAGGGTGATAAATTTGTAGGTGATTATTATATAATGTTTGATAAAGTTCATAAAGAGCAGATGAAAGAGTTAACTGATTCAGCAACTGATAAAGATTTAGCATCTGAAAATACAGAAATAATGAAATCTGCTAAAGAAGAATTAACAAAGTGGGAAAATAATGATTTAGAAACAAGAAAAATTTGGAAGATGATGAATGAATGGGTCTACGATGGCTTTGATATTACTTATAAAATGCTTGGAGTATCATTTGACAAGAATTATTATGAAAGTGACACATATCTTCTCGGTAAGAATATAATGTTAGATGGACTTAATAAAAGTGTATTATACAAAAGAGAAGATTCATCTGTTTGGATAAATCTTGATGATGAAGGTCTAGATGAAAAACTTTTGTTAAGGTCAGATGGAACATCTGTATACATGACTCAAGATCTTGGTACTGCAGTCCAAAGAATTGCTGATTATTCGAATGTTAAGGGTATGATTTATACTGTTGGAAACGAACAAGATTATCATTTTAAAGTCTTATTTAAAATTTTAAAGAGACTAGGTTATGATTGGGCTGATAATTTATACCATTTAAGTTATGGAATGGTGGACTTACCTTCAGGCAAAATGAAGAGTAGGGAAGGGACTGTTGTTGACGCAGACGATTTAATTTATGATTTAATAAATACTGTTAAACAGACTACAGAGAGTTTAGAAAAGTACCAATCATCAAAAGAAGTATTAAATCATGATGAATACAGAAAAATTGCATTAGGCGCTCTTAAATATTATATACTTAAAGTTGATCCGAAAAAAAATATTTTATTTAATCCTGAAGAATCAATTGATTTAACTGGTAATACAGGTCCTTTTATTCAATATGCATATGTAAGAATCCAATCAATTCTTAAAAAAGTTAATAAGGATGTTGATATTAATATGAATTATACACTTAATGAAAAAGAAAAAGAGGTAATTAAAACTATTCATGAGTATCCTTCAATAATTTATAATTCATATAAAGATCTTTCACCAGCTTTATTAGCAAATTATTTGTATGATTTAGTTAAGAGTTATAATTCTCTTTATCAAAATTATCATATTCTAAACTCGGAGAGTTCAGATTCAACATCAATAAGATTAATTATATCTATTAATACTAGCCATGTCATTGAATCTTGTTCTGATCTACTTGGAATTGAACTGCCAAATAAAATGTAAAAAAAAAGTCACCCGAAGGTGACTTTTAAAATTATCTGAGTGTAAATTACTTAGATACTGCAAGGTTATACACAACAAGACCGAAACCGATTTTGTTAATTGCATCACCAACGTTATAGATAAGATCCATTTGACCAGCAAGTGGACTAAAGATACCACTATACCATCCGTCAGTTCCTGCCATATATCCTATTGGATAAATAGCCCAACCTATAAGTACGAATTTACATAGCATTTTATGTGC
>CACJMJ010000011.1 GCA_902594485.1 uncultured Bacteroidota bacterium | reverse complement strand
ACATTTCAGTAAATCTTTCTTAAAATTAACCATAAAGATTAGAGATAAAATTGTTGCTGATGGACTTGACGATTCTACTTTTGACGTAACAAGAATTGGTGAACATTTGGATGCAAAGAGATTTAATGAAATGCTAAATGACAAAGACACTATTTGTATCGACATGAGAAATCATTATGAAAGTGAAATAGGATTCTTCAAGGGTGCGGTAAAACCCAATGTTGATACTTTTAGAGAGTCCTTGAAAATAATTGATGAAGAGCTAAATAAAAACGGAAAAGACCGAAACTATTTGATGTACTGTACAGGAGGAATTAGATGTGAAAAAGCAAGTGCGTATCTAAAACATAAAGGGATTGAAAATGTTTATCAACTAGAAGGGGGAATAATTGAATATACTAGACAAGTTAAAGAGCAAAAGCTAGAAAATAATTTTCTTGGGAAAAACTTTGTATTTGATGAAAGAAGAGGGGAAAGAGTTTCAGATGAAATTGTCTCAAATTGTCATCAGTGTGGAGCCCCATGTGATACTCATGTAAATTGTGCGATTGAATCATGTCATTTACTTTTTATTCAGTGTGATGATTGTAAAAAGCAGATGAATAATTGTTGCTCAGAAGAATGTAAGGAAATAAATGCACTTCCTTATGATGAGCAGAAATCACTACGAAAAGGAAAAGGAAACAGTAATCAGATTTTTAAAAAAGGAAGATCAACTAAACTGAAATATAAAATAGACTAATATGAAACGATTACTCACTATTAGATTTTTATGGGCTTCAATTTTGATTGGTTTAGTCTCCTTTTTTGGATTGTTTATTCTTGCAGGAAATGGAACGTTTGGAGAAATGCCTCAATTCGAACAACTCGAAAATCCAAACACGAATCTTGCTACTCAAATTATATCATCAGATGGAGAAATATTGGGTAAATATTATTTTAATGACAACAGAACGCCTATCACTTATGATGAACTTCCTAAAAATTTAGTAGATGCTTTAATTGCTACAGAAGATGAAAGGTTTTATGATCATCCAGGAATCGATGTAAGATCAACTTTAAGAGCAATAATTTTTTTAAATACAAGAGGTGGTTCGAGTACAATTAGCCAACAGCTTGCAAGACAGCTTTTTGTAGGGGTTAGATCAAGAAGCATTATCCAAGCAGTTCTCCAAAAAGCAAGAGAGTGGGTTTTAGCTATTCAAATTGAGAAAAGATACACGAAGAATGAAATTATTGCTATGTATTTAAATATATATGATTTTAACAATACAGCAGATGGTGTTCGTTCAGCTTCAAAAATTTACTTTAATAAAACTCCTGATTCACTTCTTATTGAAGATGCTGCGACCCTAGTAGGAATGTTAAAAAACTCATCACTATACAATCCACTAAGAAGGCCAGAACTTGTTACGGAAAGACGAAATGTTGTTTTTCAGCAGATGTATAGAAATGAAATGATCACAAAAGATCAAAGAGACTCATTATCATCAATTCCCTTAAAAATTGATTATTCACCAGAATCACACAGAGAAGGGCTGGCAACTTATTTTAGAGCATATCTTCAAGAGTTTATGAATCAGTGGCTAAGAGAGAACCCAAAGTCTGATGGCTCAAGACATAATCTTTATAAAGATGGCCTAAGAATCTACACAACTATCGACTCTAGGCTTCAGTCTATAGCTGAAGAATCTGTAAATGAGCATATGAAGAATCTTCAATCAGAATTTTTTGCTCAAAATAAAGAATCAGAGGAAAATCCAACTCCACCTTTCAGAGATCTAAGAGAGGGTCAGGTTGACACCTTAATTAAATTATCAGCAATGAGATCTGAGAGATGGAGAAAGATGAAATTAAGTGGAAAAGATGAAGATGAGATCTGGAATACATTTCAAGTAGAAACTCCTATGAAAATATTTTCATGGAATGGAGAAATTGATACTATAATGAAGCCAATAGATTCAATTAAATATTACAAGTTCCATTTAAGAGCTTCAATGATGTCAATGGAGCCTCAAACAGGTCATGTTAAAGCATGGGTTGGAGGGGTTAATTATAAACATTTTCAATATGACCAGGTTAAACAGGGGAGGCGCCAAATAGGTTCAACATTCAAGCCTTTTTTATATGCAACAGCAATAGATCAATTAAAACTTTCTCCATGTTATACTGTTCCAGATGCCTTATACTGTATTGAGCCTGGTAAACACGGAAATATGGATGCATGGTGTCCAAAGAATTCTAGTGATAAATATGGTCAAACACGTAATTTAAAAAATGCATTAGCTAATTCAATTAATACAATTAGTGCAAGACTTATGGATCAAGTTGGACCAAAACCTGTTGTTGCTTTGATGAAAAAAATGGGAATTAATTCATATCTGCCCGAAGTACCATCAATTGCTCTTGGAACACCAGATATAAGCCTATATGAAATGGTAGGAGCATATAGTACGTTTGTAAATAAAGGAATATACATTGAACCAATTTTTATTACAAGGATAGAGGATAAAAATGGAGTTCCATTATTTGAAGTAATTCCTAACACAACTGATGTTTTAAGTGAAGAAGCAGCATATGTAACAGTTAATTTGATGGAAGGTGTAACAAAATATGGTTCAGGAGGAAGGCTTAGACATTCTGGTTTAGAAGAGACAAATTATATTTATAAGAATTTAGTGACAGGATATCCTTACGCATTTGAGAACTCTATAGCTGGAAAAACTGGAACTACTCAAAATCAAAGTGATGGATGGTTTATGGGAATGGTTCCTAACCTGGTAACTGGAGTTTGGGTTGGAGGTGAAGACCGATCTGTTCATTTTGAAGATATCGCTTTTGGTCAGGGTGCTACTATGGCTCTCCCTATCTGGGGACAATACATGAAAAAAGCTTATCTAAATCCAGATCTAGGAATTTCATCCGAGGATTTTCCAGTTCCTGAATTAGTAACAATTCCATTAGATTGTGAAAACTTAAATATTGAAAGCTCAAAAAAGAAAAAAGATCTTGAAGAACTAGGTTTTTAATCTAAAATCTTTTCATAGCAATGAAAAGGAAATTCACTTTGATTTGGAAAATAAACATCATCAAGTTGTATATATTTTCTTGATTTATAAAACCTATTATTCCTCTCATTTTTACTAAATGTGTCAAGCCTGACAGACTTTAATTTATTATCTCGGGCATAATCTTCAGCAAAATCCATTAACAATCTACCTATCCCTTGTTTTTGAAATTTAGGATCAACAGCTAACCTATGAACATATAAATTTTTATCATCTTTCGTTATCCACTTTATATCATTGTACTCTATATCCTTATCATAAGAAAGTGCTACACAGCCCACAACTCCTGAGCTATTTTTAAAAATAAATAAATTCTTTTTTTCAATATCAATCAAAAAAACATCTTTGCTTGGATATTTTTCATTCCATTGAAAAATATTTTTGCTTATTAAATCATTTGCACAATTATTAATCATTTTCATTATATTATCAATATCATTTATTTCAGCTAATTCAATTTTAATCATAAAAAATAATAATGTTTAAATTAGAGTAAAATTAATTTAATTGTCTAAAAAAACAGCACTTAGATTTTTGCCTATCCTAGCTTTAATGATTTCAAGTTATAGCTATTCTCAACAACAGGTTAATTTGGATGTAGATAATGATCTTTATTTTGACAGAGACTTTTATTACTCAAGTGGAATTTTTCTTTCATACTCATTTTATAAAATTGAAGAAGAAAAAACCGTTATTAATCATTTTAAATTAGGACAGTTAATTTATACCCCATCGAGTAGATATGAGCCTGACCCAAATAAATATGATTACCCATACAGTGGCTATTTATTTTTAGAGGGATTAAAACAAAAACAATTATCTAATTACTCCAGTTTTACTTATGGAGTAAATTTTGGAATAACAGGTAACGCATCATTGGCTAAAGGAATGCAGAATCTATATCATGATCTTATTTTGAATTTACCAAATCTGGAATGGAAATCTCAGATGCCTCAGGAACTCCAAATAAATCTAGTTGCAAATTATTTTAAAGGCTTTAAAGTTGAAGATAACATAAATATTACAACAGAGGTTTATTCAAGATTAGGAACATACCAGCAAATGGCAGGTGTTAATATTGGACTTCTAATTGGAGAGTTAAGTTGGTTTACTCTATCAGATAATATTATAAATGAGTCAGATAATAATTTATCTTTTTATATTGGAACCAGTCAGGAATACTACTTACATGATTATAAATTAGAGGGTAGCCTGTTCAATGAAAACTCTGAGCTTACAATGTCCTCAAAGAAATATAGAAACATCATAGAAGTTGGACTTCAAAAGCGATTTAACAGACTTCAAGTTCTTACTACTTTTAATTCTATGTCTAAGGATACCGAAATGCAAAGAACTATTAGGCACCCTTTTTTAAAAATCAGTTTGAGCTATCAACTTAACTAATTTTAACTTTTCTTTAAAATAATATCACACGCAATTACCTTATTTTTAACTATAGATTCAAAAACGCTCCTAAGGTCATCTTTAGTCCTTTTTTAGCTAGGTTAATTTTGAATTTTTGTTAATTGGTTTTGTTAGGAGCGTTTTTTCTATTCCACCTTAATTTTGTACATGTATGGACTTCCAATTCCTTCATCTTCTGAAGTAATCCAAAATGTATTATTATCAATTATCTTAATTGCTTCAATCTGTGCTCTCTCAAGTGGGATTTTAAATTTTCTAAATTTTTTTTCAGCTAAATTATCCAAATTAAAGTTTTCAAATAGAATTAAGAATTGATTACCTCTTGAGTTGTAGCTAACAAGGGCAAGTAAGCTCATATCTTTATTGTAATCACCGCCAGTAATTAAAGAATTTACATTATATGTAATTTTACTTTCAAGTGCTTGTTTTGAATTAATTTCTTTATCAATTAAATATAAATCAGTAAATAGATTGCTTCTGTCCTTAGACAAAACTGCAATTTTATCTTCAATTAAAAATAATGCTTCAGCATCATACTTATGTTTTGGTCTTGGCAAAAATGTTTGTTGATCTTCATAGGAAATATCAATTTTACTTTCAACACTAAAATCACTTGTTCTAACTTTTATGATATTTAGATTATCTCTGTTACCAAAATTGTTTCCTGTATCAGCAATGAATATATAATCTTTATCAGCTGTAATATCTTCCCAATCATTATTATAAATTTCCCAAAAAGACTCTTCTTCCAGTTTTATAGAATTTATGATCTCACCATTTAGGTTAAAAAAATATAAACTTGGCTCTCCCCCAGAATCATTATGAGTTATAAAAACTTCATTTATAATCTCTAAACCCGAAGTTTCATTTATGACTTTTGGTAGAACAATAGTTTCAAGAATAACAGCATTTTCATATCCTTCTTTTTCTTGTCCACTGGAACAACTAAATATTATTAATGACAATATGAAGTAATACCTTTTCATTAACTTAAACATCTTTAGAATTCAATCTTACTGTCTTTAATTGATTGTTTTCGTCATCAAAAACAGTCCACATAATAAATATTTCGCCATTTAGTATTTCTAGTTGTGGTACCCCTGTCCCTCTTCCACTATCAATTTTAGAAATTGTAATCGGCTCTGAAACTTTTCCGTCTATTGAAACTTTTTTAATTCTTAAATATGTCCCAACATCATCACCCTCAATATAACTCACTATTACTTCTTTTTCATTTAAAAAGGCAGCATCTACTCTACCAATAGCATTAAGATCATTAATTTTTATTGGGCTACTAAAAGATGATCCGTAAGATTCGGAGAAGGAAAGATTGACTGTTGGTTTTCCATCAAAAACAGTGAACCAACTTACAGCAAGGTTGTTTGAATTGGAGACAACTTTAGGGCCATTTACTGGGCACCCATAAATTACCCATCCATCATTATGAACTGGTATTGGATTTTCCCACTCATCATTTATGTTACGCGTAACATATATATCTCTAACTTCTTCTTCACTTCTGTCTCTGTAGACAACTATAGGCCCTTTATCACTATATGTTATGGATGTCTGACAACAATCACAAACAGATGAATCAAGTTCAGTCTCACTTATAATATCCCCAGCATTTGTAATTTCAGCAAATCTAATAGTCATAGGTTTGTGATTTCCGTTCATATCTTTCTCTACTGTATTTCTTCCATCTAACCAACTAATAAAAAACCCTTCATTGTCTTTTGCAGCTATGCTAACAAAACCATGTTCTGCTTTAAAGCCATCAGTATTTAATATAAAATCTTCTTTTATTTTCTCTCCAGATAATTTTTGCAGATTAAGAAAAACATCATAAGTATATGTCCCAGAAGCAGACTTTTTTAGGTAGCTAGTTAGAACTTGATCTCCACTAATTGCATGAGTTGGAAAATCAGCCCAGTTAACAAACCAGTTAGTACCAACTGCTAATGTCTGAGGGTTAGTCCATTTTTCATCCTTAAATTGTCTGAAATTTAAACTAACATTCATATCATCGTCAGATGAAATCCAAGTCAATGACAAGGAACCATTAGTTGAAACTAAACTTGGCTGGGCATTGCTGTTATCATATAAAAAAGATATTTCTTCTATTATGATATCATTAGTATTACAAGACAAGAAAGTTAACAATGATAAAACAATTACAAATTTTTTCATATTACATCATCTTAAGTTTGTTAATCATTTCTTCAGAATCCCATTCAACTGCACCAACAATAGTTTCAATTATTTGACCATTTTCATCAAAAATATATGAAGTAGGCATAGCATATACTCCAAGTGTTTCAAATGATTTACTTGATTTTAAAAAATTGAAATCAAAATTCCATTCGTTCTTAAACTCAGATATTTTAGATACTGTTTCATCAGAAACTAATAAAAAAGTATATCCATATTCCTCTAATATTTCTTCAGCTCTTTTAATTCCTGGCATTTCCTTTATACATGGTGCACACCATGTAGCCCAGTAACTTATCACAATCTTCCCTTTTTTATAGACTGAGAGATCTAAATTGTTCTCGTATAAATCAACAAATGATGTTTTACGCTGAAGAGACTCCAAATCAGAAACACTTTGGTTATTTGTATCATTTGATTGGCAGCTAAATAATAAAAAACAAAATAATACTTTAAAAATAATTTTTTTCAACTGGGACATTTTTATAAAATTACAAAATTAGACAACAACTTTGAATCAATAAATGGACCAAGAGCTACTAATAATATATTCAAAAAAAACCCCCTGGTTTATCAGGGGGGTGTCTTAAATTAGAAAGCATCAATTGTCTCTAATTCTTCTTTTTGAATTCGAGGTTTTTTCTGAATTGCTTTTTTTAAGGCTAATGCGTGACCTTGGTTTGGTTCCAAAGCTAACATAATCTTATCATTCATAATTCTAAACTTAAAAGTTAAACTTATGTAACGATTCATTCGGGTGCGTTCTCTCCACCCGCGACTATATTATTTAACCCAGTCCACACGGGTTGTCGATTAGGGCTAATCGATGTATAAATTTACAAAAAAAGATTTAGGACTTCTTGGCTTTCTTATCCTTCTTTTTTTTCTTGACTTTCTTATCCTTCTTTTTTTTGGGAACTTGTAGTGATCTGTTCCAAAGATTTCTCCTGCTATTAAATTTTTCTGCACTAACATTTGTCTTAACAACAATTACCCCTGCAGCTCCTTCACTTCCATACTTATTTGTTGCAGCTAGTCCACTAAGTACTTCTACGTATTTTACTTGATTTGCATTTAGTACTGGGGGATTATTATAGATAACACCATCAATCTCCCACAGGACCTGATTTCCTGCTGTTTTAAATGACTGTCTACCTCTAATGGCAATATTTTTATTTCCCATTCTATCAGTAATTTTTTTTGCTCCAGGTATTCTAGACGCAAGTGCATCAACTAATGACATCGATGAAATAGCGTTTTGCTGTGCCTGAGCTATCCTGTCTTCTTGCGAATAAGAAAAACTAGAAAAAAGTATAATTAAAATTAGAGATATATATTTCATAATATTTGGAAAGCTAAAGTAAAAAAAAGTTTAAATGAATTTAGTTAATTACTTCTTAATTCTTTTTTCTGTAGCTGTTCTCCAAAGATTTTTTGGAGAATTAATTAAATCAGAGTTAGATGCGTTTACCGATGTCTTTACAATAATAACTCCTGCAGCTCCATCCGAGCCATATTTATTAGTTGCTGCAAGCCCTTTTACAACTTCAACGTATACTACTTCATTTACACTTAACATTGGTGGGGATTGAAAAGTAACTCCATCAATTTCCCAAAGAACTTCGTCTCCAGCTGCCTGAACAGAATTTCTTCCTCTTAGGGACACATTTTCATTCCCAAATCTGTCTGATATTTTTTTTGCACTGGGAATTCTTCTAATTATTGCAGATATTAATCCTGTAGGTGAGCCAGTTGCATCTTGGTTTGAACCAATTATTCCATATTCAAATGAATTTAGCCCAGAATTATAGTTTCTGGTGCCATAGTTTGATTGAGTGTATCCTCCTCTCGTAATTTGAGCCTCAATAGAATTAGAAACTAGGATAATAATTATAAAAAACAGTCTTTTCATCTTAAATAATTAGCTTACAGATAAATACGAATATTTATTTGTATTATTAGGTATAAAAATAGCTATTTTTTTTTACCTTTATAGGCTAGCTAAAAAAATCATGCATAAAAAGTGGATTGACATAAACCAAATTTATTTTCCTGACGGAGTCAGCTCAGTTTACTTTGAGGGAAGAAGGGTTAAGAAAGAAGACATTCAAATTGAAAGAAGTTTTCTTGAGCTTATGTCTTCCAATTATGATTCCTCGAATCTTCCAGACCACATCAAATATCTTCCAAGAAAACAAGCTGCTGAATATCTTGGTTTAAGCGAGAGCACTCTTATTAGGTATCAAGAAAAAGGAAAGCTTAAGTGGATAACTAGACGAAATAGAACTCCAATATATTCAAGAGAGACCCTTGATAATTTTAAAGAAAAAAATCAATAAATATCTTAACTTAGATTCTCAATCTAGGTAAATGGAATTTAATTTTCATACAGTAAATCTTAAGAAAAAATTTCCTCTTCAAATTAGCAGAGGAACACATGATAAGTCCCAAAATCTATTTGTTGAAATTATTAAAGATGGTATTACTGCTTGGGGAGAGTGTGCTCCAGGAAAAACAGAAGGAGCAGCAACAGCTCATGAAGTTGAAATGCATCTGAAAAGATTAATTGACTCAAAAATAGACTCACTTTCATTATATGAATTATATCAAAGAGCTAAAGAGTTAAATGTTCCAGCATGTGCTATGGCTGGTATGGATATTGCTTTATGGGATTGGAAAGCAAAAAAGGCAAATATGTCTTTGAAAGATTTATTAGGCCTCCCTTCTACATCCGTTCCTACATCCTTAACTGTTGGTATAAATCCTCCTGAAGTAGTTAAAGAGAGGATAGAGTTAATACTACAGAATACTGAAGTAAAGGCTTTAAAAATTAAATTAGGCTCTAATGAAGGCATAGAATATGACAAGTTAATCTACTCGCAAGTAATTGAATCAACTAAAAATAAAGATATTGCAATTCGTGTTGATGCTAATGGAGGGTGGGATTTAGACGAGGCAAAACTTATGATGAAATGGCTAGCGGACAGAAAAGCAGAATATATAGAACAACCATTAGTTGAAGGAGAAGAAGATAAACTCAAATTCTTATTTGAAGGCAGGCCTCTTCCAATTTTTATTGATGAATCATGTAGGTTTTCAGAAGATGTAGCAAATTACTATCAATATGTTGATGGGGTTAATTTAAAGCTTATGAAATGTGGTGGAATAACTGAGGCTTTAAAGATTTTAAATGTTGCTAAAGCACATGGATTAAAAACTATGATTGGGTGTATGAGTGAGTCATCTGTAAGTATATCAGCAGGAGCGTCAATTACAGGCATAATAGATTACGTTGATTTAGACTCTCACTATAATTTAGATCCGGATCCCAGTGAAGGTACTTCAATGGTGAATGGGATAACCATGATAAACTCGATGCCAGGTCATGGGGCAAAACTTAAAACCCAAAGTTATGTTGAAACAATCTGACAAAATTGCAATATGGATGGAGTCAAGCCTTGATGACGACTATGGAAAAATGGGGATTAGTGCGCTTAGATACCTTGATAATGAAATACTTTGTGTTATAGACTCTGTGTTTGCTGGTAAAAAAATATCTGAGGTTTCAATTATTAAGAAAGATATTCCAATTGTTGAGGATATAAATAAGGCTAAAGCTATGGGGGCTAATGTTTTATTACTAGGAGTTCTGACTTCAGGTGGAATTAGACCAAAGTCATGGAATAATGTTATTAAAGAGGCATTAAATCAAGGTATGTCAATAATTAATGGATTACATGATCAAGTTTATCCTGATTTTTCAAAATATTTGACTAATAAAAATCAATGGATATGGGATACTAGAGTTCCTCAGTTTGTGCCAAAGATAGGATCAGCTCAAGCTTCAAATCTATCTAACATAAGAATTTTAATGATCGGTACTGATATGGCTGTTGGAAAAATGACTGTTGGATTAGAGTTATATTCATATTTAAAAGAAAAAAAAATTAATACAGGATTTGTTGCCACGGGTCAAGTAGGTATTACAGTTACAGGAAAGGGAATACCCCTAGATGCATATAAACTTGACCATGCTTGTGGAGCAGTTGAGTCTGCAGTTATTGAACAGAAGGATAAAGATGTTGTTATTGTGGAAGGTCAGGGATCTATCTTACATCCAGGTAGTTCTGCCACTCTTCCTCTAATGAGAGGAACATGTCCAACCCATATGATTTTATGTCATATAGCTAGAAATGACTCATTAAGATCTCTTGATAATATTAAGATCCCTGATTTAAAAAAATTTATAAAACTCAATGAAGAACTAGCCTCAGTTATTGGAACATATCCTGATACAAAAGTTATTGGGATTGCTCTAAACACCACCTTAATGACTGATGAAGCAGCTAAGGAATTTATCAAAAAAACTGAAGAAGAAACAGGACTCCCTGTAACTGATGTAGTAAGGTATGGTGGAGATAAAATTTTTAGTCAATTAATTTAACTATTTACAATGATGATCAGCAGCTCTTGTTGCAATCTGATTATTTGGTTTAACATTAACCTTATAACCTAAAGAATTAGCCCAACCTTTTGTTGCTGAGATCAGTTTATTTGATTTATGATTTTCGTCAGAGTTATAATCCATATCTATTTCCACTTGTACACTGACTTGTTTAGTTAGCCATTCAGCAACTTTAATACTGTATTCAGCCTCTAACCATAGTCTTTTCCAAATATCGTTTATCGCCTCACATGAAGACTTGCTTAATATGTAATGTACCCCTCTGGTGCCAAGCCGATAGGCTATCACACTTGTATAATTAGTTTTTTTACCAACATTTTGCGAGTCAGAGCCGATATGAATCTTTGCATAAGGATATTCTTTTAAAATCGAAAGAGTGTGATTAACTGGATCAACATTGTTTCCTTTAACATCCTTAAATAATCTCATCTTCTAAAAATAAATATTATTTGTAAATTAGGTTATTAAGAAAACCTTAAATTATCAAATAATGAAACAAATTTTTACAATTTTATTTTTATCTATTTCATTTATAACAGTTCAATCCCAAAGTGTTAATAAATTAAAGAAAGAATTATTAAGTTCAATAGATGAAAAAACATCAGATTTAACTTCGTTAAGTGATAAGATATGGGAAGCTGCTGAAGTAGCCTTTAGAGAAGATAAATCAGCCGAGTATTTAATGGAGTACGCTAAAGCAAATGGGCTAATTATAGAAAAAGGCCTAGCAGGAATGCCGACTGCTTTTACTGCAACATATGGTGAGGGTAAACCAGTAATTGGTATAATCGGAGAATTTGATGCCCTTCCAGGCCTTTCACAGTCTCCAGTACCTCACAGGCATGAATTAATTGAAGGAGGTGCGGGTCACGGTTGTGGTCATAATTTATTTGGTACTGCAAGTTTAGGTGCAGCTATTGCAATAAAAGAGCTCATTGAGAAAGGAGACCTAAAAGGAACAGTCAAATTCTTTGGAACACCTGCTGAAGAGAAATTTTTTGGAAAACTTTGGATGATTAGAGACGGAGTATTTGATGATGTAGATATATGTATGGACTGGCACCCAGCAGACAAGACTGAAGCTAATGTCCAACCATCTCTTGCGCTTGTTGATTTTATGGTTGAATTTTCAGGTCAATCTGCTCATGCATCTGTTGATCCATGGAATGCAAGGGCTGCAAATGATGCACTTGAATTATATACATCAGGAATTAATGCATATAGAGAACACGTCTTACCATCGGTGAGGATGCATTACCACGTTCAAGATGCAGGTAAAGTAGTAAATGTTGTCCCTGATTATTCAAGAATCTGGGTTAGAGTAAGAGATATTACTAAAGAAGGATTACAGCCAGTCTACGAACAGGTTAGAAAAATGGCTGGGGGTGCAGCTATAATGGCTAATGTTGAACATAAAGTTTCATTAATTTCAGGTGTTCATGATCTTCTTCCAAATAGAGTTGGAGGTGCGGCTATGCAGAAAAATCTTGAGACTCTTGGAGACATTCAATATACTCAAGAGGAAATAGATTTTGCTTTAGAACTCCAAAGAAATAATGGAAAACCTGAATTAGGGATTGATGGTAAAATAAGACCGTTAAGAGAAACTCTTAACAGTCCAGGAGGTGGTTCTACTGATAGTGGTGATGTAAGTTATAATGTCCCAGTAGTTAGCTTGGCTGCTACAACAGCACCTAAAGGTGTCCCATGGCATTCGTGGTCAGTAGTTGCAAGCTCCGGGATGTCCATAGGACATAAGGGAATGCTTCACGCAGCAAAAGCTTTAGGCATGACAATGGTTGATATATTCAAAGACAGTAAATTAAGAGAGGATATTAAAAAAGAGTTTGATGAAAAAATTGGTGAGTATGATTATGATCCATATCTAGACCCAGGTCCCCCACCAATAGACTATGTAGATTAAATCCAAGATCTTGACTTCATCTCTTTGGTTACTATACGTGATAGATATATTATTGCAATCATATTAGGAATTGCCATTAATGCGAAAGCAACATCAATTAATCCAATAACAATTTCTACGGTAAGAATTGAAGATATAATAATTGCGGAGATATATATATAATTATAATATTTTCCCTTTTTTGGTGTCGTCAAAAACCCAAAGCATTTAACACCATAATATGAATAAGTGAAAAGTGTAGAGATTCCAAATATTGAAATCATAATTATTAAAATATAATCTCCAAAACCAAAGAATAATCTCCTAAATGCCTCTAAAGAAAGAACAATTCCATTCAAATCACTTTCAAGATAAGCCCCGCTTATTATTATTATTAATCCTGTTATTGTACACACTAGAATTGTATCCAAAATAGGGCCCAGCATCCCAACTAACCCTTCATCTGTTCCATGTTTAGTAGAAGATTGACCATGATAAATAGGAGCTAAACCTACACCACTCTCACTTGAGAAAACAGCTCTACGAATACCAATTAAAACAAGACCCCAGAAGCCACCTTGAACCATTGTATTGAAGTTAAAGGCTTCACTAAAGATTAATAAAAAAGTAGAAGGAACAACACTTGCGTTAGATACTAAAATAAACAATCCTAAAATGAAGTATAGGATTACCATAATTGGAACCAAACTTGAAGTTACGCGAACTATAGACTTAAGTCCTCCAAAGATTACAATTGAAGTTAGTATTGTAAAAATAACACCTATTATAAGCTTCCAGTTACCGTTGCCTATATCAAACATAGTATTTGGGTTCAGAACATCGATGTATGATTGAGTTAATTGATTTGCAGTGAATGCGGGAAGTACCCCTATCAATCCTGCAATCGAAAACCATATTGCTAAAGGTTTACCCCACTTTTTTATTCCTAAAGACATGTAATACATAGGACCTCCTAAATATTCTCCATTGTTATCTTTTTTTCTTAAACTAACAGCAAGTGAGCAGGAAAAAAATTTTATTGTAGCGCCAATAAGAGCAGTAACCCACATCCAAACAAGAACACCTGGACCTCCTTGATGAATTGCAATTGAAACACCTGAAATATTCCCAAGACCAACAGTAGCTGCCAGAACAGCTGATAAAGCTTGAAATCTTGAAATACCCATTGCTGAATTATCCTTTTTTAAAAGTAGCTTGAAACCCTGACTAATTTTTCTTAAAGGGTTTGCCCTAGAAATAAGTGTCAAATAAATTCCACCACCAATTATAAGGAATAGCATTAACCAATTTAATGGGACAATAATCTGGTTTATGTAATCCTCAATAATGTCAAATAATTCAAGCATATCGTAAATTAATCATTAAATTTTGAAAAGAATACTTTCTTTTTTAAATTATAGTAAAATAAATAATTATGCAATCTAGACGCGAGTGGTTCAAGTCTTCAATAGGTTTAGGTGGGTTAATGATGACACCATCAATTTTAACTGCTGAAGAAATTAAAAAATATAATCCAAGACCTTTATCTAATATAGTTAAACTGAGCTCAAATGAAAATCCATATGGTCCATCAGAAAGAGTAAGAAATGCAATTATCGATTCGTTTGAAGATGCATGTCGTTACCCATATGAATATATTTTAAAGTTGCAGAACATACTAGCAAAAAAACATAATGTTAGTCCTGAAAGTATTGTAATCACAGGAGGTTCAAATGAGGCTTTGAGAGTTACTGGATTGGCAGTTGCAGATCAAGGGGGAGAGATAGTGGCTGGTCAACCAACATATCTTGCTTTAATGAGTTATGCAGAAGCATGGGGTGGAAAAATAAATTGGGTTCCAGTTGACTCAAATAAAGGCTATGACTTGGGTGAAATCGAAAAAAACATAAATGGTAAAACTAATATGGTTTTTATTGCAAACCCAAATAATCCAACGGGCACATTACTTGAAAAATCATCTCTGAGTAATTTTTGTGAAAGCGCCTCAGAAAAAACATTAATATTCTGTGATGAGGCTTACTATGATTATATTAATGAACCGAATTATCCTTCAATGGATTACCTGGTCAGACAAGGAAAAGATATTATTATCTCTAGAACATTTTCAAAAGTTTTTGGAATGGCTGGATTAAGAATCGGATACATGGTCTTAAAGCCTGAATTGGCAGATAAATTATTTGGAGAATATTCTCCATATGGAAGAAACAAAATTATGGCACAAACAAATGTTCTAGCTGTTGCAGCTGCTATAGAAGCGTTAAAGGATAAAGACTTTTATGCTTTTTCATTAAGAAAGGCTAATGAGGAAAAGGACAAGATATATAAATTACTTGACTACTTAGGGCTCAAATATGTTGAGTCTAGTACTAATTTTGTCTTTTTTGAATCAAAAAAACACATTGATCATTTATCAAAAGAAATGTTAGATAAAGGAGTACGAGTTGGGAGACCGTTTCCGCCATTCTACGATTGGTGTAGAATTAGTACTGGAACAAGTCAAGAGGTTGACAGATTTGTAAGTGCTATGCTAGAACTATATGCCTAATTAATTTAGCCCTTCTAATCCAATTTTTTTGAAAGTGCTAATAATATATTCGAGTAATTTCTATTCTCAGGATATCTATCTATTAAATCCTTGACTAAATCATAAGCTTTGTTGTTTTGATTTGTAAAAATATAGTTCTTTAACATTAACTCGTTTGAGATTAAATCAAAACTATTCAACTCCAAGGAGTAATCTAAAAGCCTTATGGATTCATAGTATTCCTTTTCATTAAAATAATATCGTGATAGATAAGTTGATATAGGGACAACATTTGAAGCTAGATTAGGTAATTTATAATTTATTTTTTTTATCTCATTTAAGCTTAAAGAAAAGTTATTGTTCTGATAATCTTTCATTAATGTTGCTTGAATTTTTAATGACCTGTACTCATAGTTTGCTAATATTAAAGATGGAATCAACAAAATAATCAAAATTGGAAGTAGATTAGAGTTTTTACCCTTGATTTCAAATTCCTTTTTCCTCAATATAAAAGAACAACAAATAATGAAAGGAATATATTCTTGAGTTCTATGAATAGGGAAATTTATTAGACTATTTGCAGTTACTAAAATCAAAGCTATAATTAATGGAATATAGCTTTTGTTATCTCTATTTTTAAGTAGGATCATTAAGACCAGTAAAAAAAATGCTAGGTAGACAAATAGTCCAACTAAACCAGTCTCCATTAGAATTTGCAAAAAGTCATTGTGAGTATAATATGGAATAAATACTGAACTTGTTTTGGAACTTTTATTCTCAATTGATTTATATTTCCAAGAACCTAGACCATTTCCAACAAAAGGTTTTTGTTTGAATAAATTTATTGATGATTTATAAAAGCTAAGTCTCTGTTTAACTGAGTTGTCCTCTGACAAATTTTGGAAGGTATAGTTTTTCTCAATCTTATTCTGAAAATCATTGTTGTTGAAGTAAACGAAAAATACAGCAGAAGCTAATATTGACAAAACAATCATTTTTCTAGATGACTTCATCAACATTAAATACAAAAAATAAATCCCAAAAATAGAGATTATACCAAATCTGCTTTGAAGGACAATTATTGCTAATAAAGCAATTATCTCAAGAGCTCTTAAAAGCAATTTTTCATAAAAAGATTTTGAACCCTCTATTACATATATTAAAAAAATTAATTTTAAAACCAGGGATGAACTACTGATATTTCTATTCTTAGATATTCCTGTGAAAGAATCATTAGTTGAAACAAAATCTATCAGTGTATACAGGCTTTCAAAAAAAAGTGAAATTGTAAAAATGTAACAGATAAATAAGAAAGCACCACTTATTTTTCTAATAGCTAAATAAGATGCAAAAAAAACAGAAACAATGATTATTAATTTATAAAGAGTAATAAAACTTTCATTAATATTATCAGCATTAACACAATTAAAAAGAAGATAAATACTCGATAAAATAATCAATGTAGACTTTTCAAGATTTATCCTGAATTTATTTTGACTGATGAAACATTTATAAAAAAGAAATAAAATTGTAAGAAAACCAATTGACATCCATCTTACAGGGTTATTATCTATTGCACCAAAACCAGGGAGTAATGTTGAGAGGCAAACTAATATTAAGTATATCTTTTCTATTGAATAAGTTTTGTGTTGATCTAGAAACATAAGAGTTACTGCTTGTATATAATATATGTTGCCTTAACACCTGTAGCTAAGTTCCATCTATTTGTTCCAACAAGTTTACCTTGGTCATCATAGACAATAATCTCTGCTGTATTTGGACCTGAGCTCCCTTGGTTTAAAGCAACAAAATCAACTACATTAAACCCACTCTTGAGATCCAGCTTAAAACCCTTTGCTTTCTCCGTTAATAATATTGCGGGCATTACAACACTTTCATTTACCTCAACTTTAATTAAGTCACCATCAGGATACTCATGATCTCTTAGTATAATGTTCACATATTCTCCATCATTTCTAATCTCACCAAGGAATTGATCTACTTTAAATTTATTAATATTTTTATTTGATTCAGTCTCTTTCCTATTAAGTCTGGATAGATATAAGTCATTTGAATTAATAAACCTTTCAGGTTTCTTATCTTTTATATTTGCATCTGGAAAAAAGTTTTTCTTGTTTTTGTCTTCTAGTTTTTTTAAAAACGGATTCTCTTTTTTTTCTAGATTTAAAAGTGATTTTTCAGATTCAGAGCTTGAAGAGAAAAAAGAAGATCCTGATGAGTTATTTGAATTTTCTTGCGAATAACTAAATCCAACAATCAACATCGAAAGCATTAAAAAAACTATAAATTTATTATATTGAATCAACCTAATAATTTTACACTAAGATAAACCTTTAACATGCAATTAGAAAACATAGATTGGCTAATAATATCATCCTTCTTTATACTATCATTAGTAATTGGAGTTGTAGTTTCAAAAAAATCTGGAAAAGATGTTACAGAGTTTTTCCTTTCTGGGAGAAAGATGCCTTGGTGGTTACTAGGGATATCAATGGTAGCTACTACATTTTCGGCTGACACGCCAAATTTAGTGACGGATATAGTAAGAACTAATGGTGTTGCTGGTAATTGGGTATGGTGGGCCTTCCTACTGACAGGAATGTTAACAGTTTTTGTTTATGCCAAACTTTGGAGAAGATCAAAGGTGCTGACTGATCTAGAATTTTATGAACTAAGATATAGTGGAAAAGGAGCAGCTTTTTTAAGAGGCTTTAGAGCATTCTATCTGGGTGCAGTTTTCAATATCCTTATTATGGCAAGTGTATGTCTTGCTGGAATTAAAATTGGAGGTGCGTTATTAGGTCTAAGCCCAGTTGAAACACTTCTTATTTCATGTGCAATTACCGTGCTTTATAGTTCAATTGGTGGTCTAAGGGGAATTATAATAACAGATTTCTTTCAATTTATTTTGGCTATGGTTGCTACTTTTTGGGCTGCTTATGAGATTGTTTCTCTCCCTCAAATTCAGGGATTGAACAATCTTCTTAATCATCCAGATGTTATTCCAAAATTGAGCCTGATACCAGATATAGCAGATACAGATTTATTTATTGCAGTATTTATAATTCCACTTGCAGTTCAATGGTGGGCTGTTTGGTATCCTGGAGCAGAACCAGGCGGTGGAGGGTATGTTGCTCAAAGAATGTTATCTGCTAAAGATGAAAAAAATGCGATTTGGGCTACACTGCTTTTTAATTTTATGCACTATGCTGTAAGACCATGGCCCTGGATCTTAATTGCACTAGCATCTATTGTTGTTTTTCCTGATATCGAATCACTTCAAGTAGCTTTTCCAAATACTATTGTTGGAAATGATCTTGCATATCCAGCTATGATCTCTTTTTTACCATCAGGATTATTAGGACTTCTAGTTGCATCATTAATTGCAGCTTTTATGTCAACCATATCAACCCATTTAAACTGGGGGTCATCATATTTAGTGCATGATTTTTATAGAAGATTTTTTGTTACTGATAAATCAGAGAAGCATTATGTGTTCATAGGTAGAGTCTTCACTGTTTTATTAATGATAATATCTGCCTTTTTTGCTCTTTATCTAAATAACTCACTCCAAGCATTTGGAATAATACTTCAAATTGGAGCTGGTACAGGTTTAATATTTATTCTAAGATGGTTCTGGTATAGAATAAATGTATACAGCGAGTTAACTGCAATGATAGTCTCATTTATAGTCGCTCTCGCTTTTGAATTTATAATACCTAACAATTTTTCAGTTGAAGAAAAGCTAATTATTGGTGTTACAATAACAACTATTTCATGGTTAATTGTAACAATGGTAACTCCACCATCAAACATAGAAACGCTTCAAAATTTTTATAAAAAAATACAACCTGGTGGTCCTGGATGGCAAAAGGTGGTCAATGCATCTGCGGAGAATGGTATAATTATTACTGGTAAAAAAGAAAAATGGGATGTTCCTAGTGGAATTTTATGTATGGTTTTTGGAAGTATATCTGTTTATAGCATTCTTTTTGGGATTGGTTATATTTTATATTCAAAAATTACACTAGGCCTAGTCTTTATGATAATATCTGCTTTATCAGTTATATTATTGATGAAATTCTGGAAACGACTTTCTACTGAGGAGAATTAACCAAGAAGCATACCAACAAAAGTTGCAGATAATAACGAAACAAGTGTCCCTGCTATCATTGCCTTGAAGCCTAATTCAGTTAATAATTTTGATTTACCCGGGGCTAGTATTCCGATTCCCCCTATTTGAATTCCAATTGAAGCAAAGTTTGCAAACCCACATAGCATAATAGTTGCCATAATTACAGACTTTTGATAGGTTAGATGAAGAGCACTAGTTATATCTTTTAGACTAGCTAATTCAATATATGCAACAAATTCACTTGCAGCAAGTTTGACACCTAGAAGCTGCCCCATAAGAGTTATATCCTCTTTAGCAACACCAATTAGCCACATTAAAGGAGCAAATAAATACCCTAATATTAATTCAAGAGAAAAAGAATCATAGATTGTATTTTTTTCAATCCATACATTTAAGCCAAAAATTTCAGCTAATTGAAAGAAAATACCATTTATAAGTGCAATAAGAGCAAGAAATACAAGCAACATTGCACCAACATTAACAGCCATTTTAATTCCGTCTCTAGTACCGTTTGTAATTGCTGACAGTAAATTTGTGCCTGTAACCTCAGTACTTATCTCTATCTCTTTGTTTACCTCCTCAGTTTGAGGAAACATTATTTTTGAAATAACAATTGCACCAGGAGCTGCCATTACTGAGGCAATAATTAAGTTTTTAGCTACTTCTATTCTTTGAGCAGGATCATCACCTCCAAGAAACCCAATGTATGCAGCTAGAACACTACCTGCTACAGTCGCCATACCACCTGTCATTAAAAGAAAATATTCTGATCTGTTCATTTTATCAAGGTATCCCTTCACTAGAAGTGGAGCTTCAGTCTGTCCAAGAAAAATATTACCAGCTACTGCTAAACTTTCTTGACCGGATATATTTAAAAGTTTTGTGAGCATCCATGCTAAACCAGATACTATTCTTTGAATAATACGATAGTAATATAGCACTGATGTTAGAGCAGAAAAGAAAATAATAACAGGAAGAACTTGAAATACAAATATCTCACCATACTTAGAGGAGTCTGCTAGTTCTCCAAAAAGAATTCTGGAGCCTTGATTTGTATATGTTACGATTGCCAGAAAACCTTGACCAATTTTTTCAAAAATCATTCTAACAAAATCAACTTTTAGAACGGCAATAGCAATAACAAATTGACTGGAGATACCAATTATTATAGTTTTCCAGTCAATGCTTCTTTTATTATTACTAAGTAGAAAAGCAATCAAAATAATAGAGCTTAAGCCTATTACCCCTCTTAAGATTGACATGATTGAAATTCCTGCGTGTGGAATTAATTCCATTAAAAAAGTTTTACTAAAAATAATAAATATTATTAGCTTTGAGTTACATTTTACCTTATATATGAAAGCCTACTTAAATTCAATTTTTTTTACTCTGTTTTTATTAATCTCATGTGGTGGTTCTAAGTCTGATATCGATGATCCTTCTTTAACAGGTAATGTTACTCAAACCTCAAACTTAACTCAAGGAAGCAATAATACTCAAGGAAGCAACTCTTCTAATCAAACAACCACGACTTATACTTATGGTAACGATCTAGTTTGGAGTGATGAATTTGATGAAGATTCATCATTTGGAGTCCCAGCTGTTTCTCCAGATAGATGGAATATTGAAACCGTAGCACCAGATAATGGTAGTTGGTATAACGGAGAGTTACAATATTATACAGATAAACAAGATAATATTAAAGTTGAAGATGGTCTTTTGAAAATTACCGCAAAAAGAGAGGACTTCCAGGGTAAACTATATACTTCTGCTAGAATAAATACACAAGATAAATTTGAATTTATATATGGTCGAGTAGAAATGAGAGCAAAACTTCCTAATTGGGAAGGAATGTGGCCGGCATTTTGGATGCTTGGAGCAAATATTGACGAAATTAGTTGGCCCAATTGCGGCGAGCTAGATATATTAGAACATGGTGATTATGTAAAAGATAGTACTAGTAATGATCCAGGACTGATTTCTTCAGCTGTTCACTATGGCCCTCAAGATTACTCGAGACAGCCTACATATGTTCCAGATAAAATCTTTTTTGATACTGGTCAAGAAAGGTTTATAAGAGCTGAAAAAATTATTGACAATCCATTTGAGGAATTCCATACTTATGCAATCCAATGGGCACCTGATAAAATTCAATTTTTTGTTGATGAAGAAATGTATTTTGAATATCCAATGCAATCTCAACATTCACCATTTGACAAACCATTTTTCTTACTATTAAACCTTGCTGTCGGTGGACATTGGACTGACGGTTATGTAGCCCCAGGTTTTACTGATGCAACTTATGAAATCGACTATGTTAGGGTATACCAATAAATTATTTTTATTAGCTCCATTTTTTGTTTTTGGAAATTTCCAAGACTCTATTCAAATCATTGATCTTCAGAATGTCATTGTTAAGTCAACTAAGATTAATACTATTCAAAAACAGGCTCCTTTATCAGTTACTTTAAAAAGTTTTACTGAGGATAAAAACTTTAGCTCACAATCCTCTTTTTCTGATTTTATTAAAAATACACCTGGTGTATTTACAACTTCATCAAATAACTTCTCTCAAGATATGAGGATTTCAATAAGAGGATTTGGTGCAAGATCTGCATTTGGTATAAGAGGAATAAAATTGATAGTTGATGGGATTCCAGAGACAACTCCTGATGGCCAAAGTCAATTGGATAACCTTCCATTAGGATTAATTTCAAATATTGAAATATTAAGAGGTCCAAATGCAAATTTATATGGCAATTCATCAGGTGGAGTAATAAGCATAAATACTTTGTCAAATCCTAGTAATAAATATTATAGGACCTCAGGAATTTTTGGAGCTTATCAATATCAATCCATTCAAAGAACAAGAGTTTTGGATTGGAAAAATTCCAACCTAATAATTCATTATGATAAAAGAAGGTCTAACGGTTATAGAGATCAAAGTAATTACAAATCTACGATACTGAATCTTAAATATATTAATGAGTTAGATCAAAAGAACAAGATCATTTGGCAAATCAATTATACTGATAGCCCCTATGCCTTCGATTCAGGTGGTCTTAAGCTAAGTGAAGTTGAAAATGATAGAAGACAGGCTAGAAAAAACAATATTGATTATGATACATATGAAAAAGTAAAGCATGTAAAAACAGGTATATCATGGAATTATAAGAAAAGTGATAATTCCTTTTTTGACAGCTATTTCTTTTATCAACAGAGAGATTTTTATTCGAAACTACCTTTTAATTTTGGAGGGATCATATCAATAGACAGGAATTACTATGGACTTGGAACAAAATTTACAAGAAATAAAACTCTTGATAATAGAAATAACACTTTTATAATGGGTATTGACCATTTGAGTCAATCAGATGACAGAAAAAGATTTAAAAACAACTTTGGATTAAAAGGAGATAGAACTCTTAGTCAAATGGAAAACTTTGATACAACAGGGATCTATCTTGTCAGTCAAACTAATTTCAATTCAGGGCTTCTTTTAAGATATGGGGTTAGATATGATATAAATTCTATTGGGATTGACTCAAATAATAAAGTTAATCTCGATAAGATTAACCCTTCTCTAGGATTTTCATATGCAATCAATTCATCTGATAATATTTTCTTCTCCTTTGGAACAAGCTTTGAAACACCAACATTAAATGAGTTGTCAAATAACCCCGATGGAAGTGGGTTTAACAAAGATTTAAACTCCAACAATGCTGTAAACTATGAAATTGGATGGAGAAAATCATTGTCAAACATAGCATTTGAAGCTGTAGCTTATATCACAAATTCAGATAATGAAATTTTACCCTACGAAATTGAACTGTTTCCAGGTAAAAACTTTTACAGAAATGTAGGATCAACATTAAGACAAGGGATTGAGATTAGTTCCTCGGTTTCTTTTAAGGGTGGTTTGTTTAATCTTAATTATACATTAAGTAAGAATAGATTTAAGGATTTTATTCTGGATGGCGATGATCTTTCAGAAAACTTAATTCCTGGTATTCCAAGTCAAATGATAGACTTGGAGCTTTTACTTAAATTATCTAGAGGAAGATCATTGATATTAACTAATCGTCTAATAGGAGAGAGATATGCTGATAATCTTAATGAGACTCTTGTTAGTTCATATAACATTTTTAATGTTAAATATTCAAAAGAGATTTTCAAGCAAAGTGAGTTTTCTCTAGGCGTTAATAATCTTTTTAATGAAGAGTTTTATGATAACATTAGGATAAATGCCTTTGGAAAAAGATATTATGAACCAGCTCCAAAAAGAAATTTTTATTTTGGTATTAATTTTTCATTTTGATTAGAATTTTAAAATTTTTATCGATTTTGTTATTTACCTCACCTATTTATACTCAGTCAGAGTATATATATATTCTTGGTAATACTCAGGATGCGGGCATGCCACATATAGGCTGTAAGCATAAATTCTGTCTGGATAACTTTAATACCTTCGAGGAGTATTATGTAACCTCAATTGCAGTTGTTAATTCAGATCTTAACAAGTATATTTTATTTGAAGCAACACCAGATATTACATATCAGTTAAACTATCTAAAGGATAATATCTTTCAAGAATTTCTTCTTCCGGAAGCTTTATATATTACTCATGCGCACATAGGACACTACACTGGGCTAATGTATTTTGGCAGAGAAGCATTAGGTTCAAAAAACTTATTGGTTAAGGTTCTTCCTAAAATGAGTAATTTTTTGAAAACAAACGGTCCATGGAGTCAATTAGTTAGCTTAAACAACATTCAAATTCAAAATACAAAATTTGATATAAGCAATTTGGAATTGAGTAATATAGAAGTAATTCCAATTCAAGTTCCCCATAGAGATGAGTATTCTGAGACTGCAGGCTATGTTATAAAGGGGGAAAATAAAAAAGCCTTATTTATCCCAGATATAGATAAATGGGAAAAATGGGATAAAAATTTGATAGAGCTAGTAGAGAATTTTGATTATTTATTATTAGATGCTACTTTCTATGACTCTATGGAGATAAATAGAGATATTAGTGAAATACCTCACCCATTAGTATCTGAGACTATCCATCTTCTTAATAGTTTAAGCAAGGAAAATAAGAGTAGGGTCTATTTTATTCATATGAATCATACTAACCCTATGTTAAACCCTAATAGTGATTTATCAAAGTCAATTATAAATAAAGGCTTTAATATTGCTAGACTTGGACAAAAACTTTACTTATAACTAATCAGACTGAAGCTTAGCTGCTATTTCTTGAACTTCATCAAGAACTCTTAACAAATTTCCGCCCCATAATTTTGCTATTTCGGATTCGCTGTAACCCCTGTCTCTAAGTGCAGAAGTAACATTCATGGTCTCAGAAGCGTCATTCCATCCCTCAATTCCTCCACCACCGTCAAAGTCAGAGCTTATTCCGACGTGATCGATTCCAATCTTTTCTACCATATAGTCTATATGATCCATAAAATCATCCATATTTGCAGGAGGATCTTCACGCTCAGTTAAAAAGAAACCTAGGGCTGTAGTTTGAATAACGCCTCCGTTTTCCTTTATCCAGTTGAGCTGATCGTCATCGAGATTTCTTGGATGGTCTCTTAGAGCGCGAGCAGAAGAGTGAGATGCAATTATTGGTGCTTTACTTAATTCTGCCATTTGCCTTATTCCTTCTTTAGAAGGGTGTGATATATCAATCATTATTCCATAATAGTTCAATAGTTCAACAACTTCTTTACCTAGGTCGCTTAATCCATTATGCAGGGCAGTTCCATCAAACTCTCCTGTATTTGAATCAGTGAGCTGACTATGACCATTATGCGAAAGGGATACATATCTAGCCCCTCTTTCCCAAAACTTTTTTACATTAGAAGTGTCAAGTCCCATAGAATAGGCATTTTCAACCCCAATCATTATGACTTTTTTGCCTTTTGCAAGTATTTTTCTTACATCTTCCGATGTAAGTGCAAGTTCAACCTGATCAGGCGCATATACATTTACTAGACGATCTATTGCATCAAACTTAGAGATAGCATTCTTATAAGCAACTTCATACCCTTTCTCGTTAAGCTCACCTTGAGCAGTATATACGACCAGCCAAGCTACATCAAGCTCTCCTTCTATCATATTAGGTAGATTAAACTGCGTATCTGTATTCATTGTATAGTTAAGAGAGTCTGTAAAATTATCAACATTTATATCTATGTGTGTATCGATTGTTATTATTGGCTCTACAGGATTATTACATCCAATAATTGTAGCTATTGTAATTAAAGCAAAAAGTAAGTTTTTTTTCATTTTTTAAGTTTTTATTAACTTTTTATTTGTCTAATAATCAGTTAGTTATATTTTTTTTTTAATCTTTGGCACAGTATTTGCTTATGTGTGTGTGTACATTTAATATGTAACATGAACGTTCATATGAAAAATACAAAACTTAAATATAAATTAAATTTTAAAACAATGAAAAAAGGATTATTAACCCTTTTGGCTGCCTCACTTGTATTTGTGGGTTGTCAAAATTACGATGATCAATTCGATGATTTAAATGCACAAATTAGTGCTCTTAAGTCTCAAGTTGACGGTTTATCATCTTTATCAGGGCAAGTTTCTTCTCTTTCTGGGACTATTAGTGGTCTTCAGTCAGGAATTACTGCTGCTCAAAACGCTGCTTCTGCTGCTAATACTGCTGCAAGTGCAATCGATCTTTCTGGTCTTTCTGCATCTCTAGCTACATTACAAGCTGAAGTTGACGCTATCGAAGCTGCAATAGCTACTACTGCTACTGCTGCTGAAGTTGCTGCTTTACAGACTAGTCTGACTGCAGTAGAGACTGATTTAGCTGATTTATTGGTATCTAATAACGTTTATTCGACTGCGATTGCTATTACTGATGCTGCCTCTATGGCTTCTGCATTAGCTCTTGGTAACAAAGTTGCTTTAATGAATGCATCAGTAACTATTACTAATGCTTCAACTGTTGCGGATGCTGATATTCAAACTTTTGTTAACAGAATTAAAACCATGAATGGTCACTTTACGTACTCTTCAGGTTCTGCTACTGGATCTGCTCCAACATTTGATGAAATGGTTTCTGCTAAAGGAATTACAATAACTCAAGCTGGAGATATCTCGTTTAAAAGTTTAGCTAGTGCTACAACAATTCTTATTAATGACGCTTATGAATCAAAAATTACTTCTGTAGACTTTGGTGCATTAACTTCATTAACATCATTTACTAATGATGATAGTGCTGCAAACACAATTAACTTAACTAATGCAACTAACATTGACCTTGCTTCTTTAACAAGACACACAAGTTCTTCAACGTCTCCTTTCACGGTTACAATGAAAAAAGGTGGTACACTTGATATAACTGCTCTTGATGATGTTAGTACTGCTGGTGCACAAGAAGACCTTTACATGAACCTTAACGGTCCTGCAAGTTTTTCTAAAACTAATATTGCTGATGGTGACATAGGTCTTACTAATGTTGATACTGCTTCAGTTTCAAATTTCTTTGGAACTTTAGATGTAGATTCAGGTGTTGAAACTCTAACTGTTGTTGATGGTGTGAACTTAGACCTTGCTGGTTCAAGTGACCTTACTACTGCAACTTTAGACTTTGCGTATGATTATGACCCAGCTTTATCAACTGCTAACGCTGCGATAGCTGCTGCTGGTTATTCTAGTACATATACTCAAGATCTTGATGATGCAACAATTGACTTTTCTGATTTAGAAACATTAACTGTAACAGGTAAATTAATGGACCTTTATGTTGATGGTGCTGAATTAGTAACACTTTCAATTGATGCTACTATGCATGATTTAACTATTACTGGTGCAACGGACTTAACTACTTTAACAGTAGCTTCAGGTTCTAAAATTGGTAATATTACATTAACTGGTACTACTAATCTAGCTGTTGCTGACTTTAATCACACGACTAACTTAACTGATGTTAATTCAACTGCAGAGAAGTCTATGGATATGGTTGTTACTAACAACACTGCATTAACAAAACTTCACTCTACTGGTGATGATATTGATACCTTAACTATTACAGGAAATACTGCTTTAGCTGAATTAGACTTTACTGGTTTAGCTGATGATGGTGCAGAAACTTCTGCTATTGCAGGTGGTGTAACTATCTGGAATAATGCATTAGTTGCGACTGCAGCTAACAATACTGCAGATGCTGATACAGCAACTACTACAACTGGTGCTGATGGAGGTACTGCAGATGCAGGTAACTTTGACGATGGTACATCAGGTATGGATACGTTAAAAACATATTTAACTCACATTGCTGCAACTACAGGTTCAACTGCGTTTGTTACTTTTGATAATGTACAAACAGAGACTGATACTGAAACAACTGGTGTTTCTACTGTAAAATTAAACGTTGCAGACGCTGGTGATGGTTCAACAACTAACGAGGCAACTGTACTTAAGATGACAGCTGCTGTTGCTGCTGGTGCTGATAACTCTTCTGCTGCTACAACAATGAAAAGAGGTTGGTATGTAGATCAAACAGCTGCTAATGGTAAAGTTCAATTTACTATTAACGGTGTAAGCGTTCCAGCTACTGCATATACGTTAACTGGAAATGCTGCAGTTGATGCATTAAATATTGCTTCTACAGCTAACAAGGATCTTGCTACTGCTGCTGGTGTAACACTAAACGCTAAAGTTGGTGGATTCTCTTCACAAACTGTATCATTAATTCAGTACGCAGATGGTACTCAGGCTACAGGTGGTGAAAGATATACTAGTGCTGCGGTTTCTGCTGCTGCAACTACTGCTTCAACATGGGCAGTTGGTGTAGAAGATGAGTTTACTCTAACTGTTGGATCTAACTCAGTAACTACTTCTTTAGGAGGACAAAGTATTAGTTCTACATCGATGGCTGAAATTGAAGAAGCTATTCAAAAAGCATGGGAAGCTAAATATGGTGGTGGTGGTACTGCCTCATTATCTGCGATCGCTACGGTAGCTGATAATGGAGATGGTGTTATTGCTATTACAATGCTTCAAACTGATTCAGGAGGTTATGGAAAAGCTGTATCATTCGGTGTTACAGATAAAGATCAATCTTCTGGTGTAACTAGAACATCGGCTAATATTGGATATCACATTGGGGCTACTAAGGCAACTAGTGATAACCCTACAATTGCTAGTTCAACTAAGAGTTTAATTATTACTCTTGAGTCACCAAACAATGGTACACTTCAGAACTCTGTTCTGTCTGCTGTAACTACTTTAGTATCTGGAGCAAGAATTGCTTCGATGGTAGAATATACTACTACTTATGTAGCGAATTCTGCATGGACTGGAGCAACTAGCGTTTATGCTGGTGTTTCTCAACCAAGAACTGATGTTGTTACTGCTGAAGATTCTGTTGCTAATACTGCTTCTGCAGGAACTGCTGCAACTAAATTTAACAGAGTAACTTGGTTAGGTTAATAACTTAATCTAAACTTACAAGAATTAAACCCCCCATTTATGGGGGGTTTTTTTTATTTTTATCATAATGAGGGGAGTTTATATTACATTATTGCTAGGACTTTACTTTTTTTTATACATGTCACCTCAATATATAGACCGTGTATATTTTATGTATGATAGAATGGCTATTCAGTTCTTTCTCATCTCGATAATAAACATTGTAGTTTTTCTATTATTAGTTTACCAAAAAAAAATTGATGATGTAATTCAAAATATTAATAATAGCCTACATATAAAATCGTATATTTTATTTTTAGGATTTGGTTTTTTATCACTCTTAGTCTCTGTAAATTTAGTTGAGAGTCTTATAGTTCTATCTCAGTTTATAAATTATTTTTTTGCATATATTTTCCTGCTTACTCTTAGTAATTCTAATAAAATCAATTTTGTAAATATTTTTATTTACTTCACTCTATTTGCCATTTTTTTAGAGTCATATACAATAAATTCGAAGATTTATGAATCTGTTGTTACCAACGGTAACTTTCTTAAAAGATCTTTAGACTTTAGAGGTTTCTCGGGTAATATTAATATATCATCATTCGCATTAGCTATTAAAATTCCTGTTTTAATATACTTGATATTTAAAGTAAAAAATAGATATAAGCTCATAGGACTATTTATATTATTAATATCTGCAACACTTACTATTTTTCTTTTATTTAGTCGAGCTGCATTATTAGCAATAGGTTTAATAACAATTTTTACTTGCTTGTATATAATTCTTAGTAAGAGAAAAGAATATATTATAAAAGGAGCTCTTTTTATTATTGCTTTGATTGTTAGTGCTGGAATATATTCTAACTTAAATAATAAAAACACCTCTGACATCATTGTTGATAGATTCTCAAATATTGCTTCACCTCAAAATGATGACTCAGTTAATGAAAGACTAGGTTTTTATAGAATTTCTATCCAAGATATCATGAGAAATCCTGTTTTAGGAATAGGAATAGGTAATTGGAAATTAAAATCTATTCAACGTGCCAATAAGTTTCTTGTAGGTTATAGAGTCCCTTACCGAGCTCATAATGATTTTCTTGAAGTAGCAGCAGAAATTGGAATAATTGGAGCTTTATGCTTCATATATTTCATATTTTATCCATTTATTATATCATTTAAACATTTTTTTTCAAATAAAGAGCTAGGATTGAGCGTTATACTATTCTTAGGCATAGGGGTGTATATATTTGATTCATTATTTAACTTTCCTATGCATCGACCTATAAACTTCATGTATTTAATTTTCTTATTTACACTTTTTAATCATGCAAAATCCAAAAAATTATTATGAAAAAAATAAAACTTTTTTTAATAGTTACGACTTTGCTTCTTTCATTTACTTTTTTTTATAGTTTAAGGGTATACCAATCTCATGGTGTTATGTCTTTTCTGATGTATGACTTTAACAACTATAAGTACAATGTTCCTTATGTCGTTTATGCAAATTTTAATGATGTAGCTCCAAATTTAACTTCAACTGCACTACCATTAAAAATGCTTAAGGCTAGATATTTTATGAACGTTGACTCTTTAGATATAGCTAAGAAATTACTTTTTAGTTCAATAAAAGATAATCAGTATATTAAAGCCCCTAATCAAATGTTAGCACAAATTTATTTGAAGGAAAAAAAACACGATAGTGCATTGATATTTTCTAAGGACGCTTTTATGAAAATGCCAAATGTAAATCCTCATAGAGCCACTTACTTTGAAGTTCTAAGACACTTTAAAGATTCAGTTGGCCTAGATGAAGCTTTTGAGTTAATCAAAAATTCAAAAAACACAAGCGACTGGTATGATTATTTATATTCTAAAAATAAAATCAACCCAAATGATAAAGAGAATATATACAAGACAATAGATGACTTTAAAATCAAGTTCCCTGACATCGAACTTACTGTAATAAATCAAATAATTAATATTGTAGAATTAGGGTCAGAAGGATATGCACTTTTTGAAATATATGCTAATGCTGCCGATGTTTTATTCGCAGATGAACAATATGAAGAATCCGCAAAAACATATGAAAAAGCAATACTTTTGAGTCCAAATAGGTATCTTTTATTTGAAAATGCTGCAATTGCTTATGACTTATCTAATCAAACAGCTAATGCCCTTGAATATTACGATAAGGTAATAGATGATTTTAAAACAAAAGATGGAAGAGTAGAATTCTATAAAGGATTAATGCTTATAAAAAATAGAG
>CACJMJ010000010.1 GCA_902594485.1 uncultured Bacteroidota bacterium | reverse complement strand
AATTGGATATATTAAATCAGAGGTCTTTAAATTAATGTCCTCTACTAGGTTTCTAATATTAGGATTATATCTGAGTCTTCTTAATCTAGAATTAGGATAGTTCATGATTTATTTTTTTATTTAAATACTCAATAATTGAATTACTTATACCCTCATATGATTGCATTTTTGCAGTCATTAAAGGCTCAAAGCCTTTGTCTCTTATATGATCTGTTGTTGTATTGCCAATACTTATAATATTTTTTTTAAGATTATACTTGTTGATGAATGAGTTAAATGTTGAGGGACTTGTAAAAACAACATAGGAATTCTCATTTTCAATTTTTTTATTTAAATCATCAATCTTTTCTTCAACGGGATTAGTAGTGTAAACTATTTTATGGTCAACATCCAAGGATTCAGATAGGCATTCAAAAAGTTCTTTTTTTGCAAGATTACCTTGTATAAGTAATAATTTCTTGTTTTTGCTTATCCCCATATTTTTAATTTCATCACACATAAACTTTGAATAATTTCGCCTTACTACTATATCTGGGTTATGGTTATTCCTCTTTAATGCCTCTGCAGTTTTTTTGCCAATACATATAAATTTTATATCTCTATTTATAGAAGTAGATACATTTTTTAAGAAATATTTTACACCATTTTTTGAGGTAAATATTATGTAATTATAAATATTAGGCTGGATATTAATATCTATTCCTAATGTGTAAATCATTGGATAATGAAAAATATCAACTTCCATAGCTTTTAACTCATTAAAGCCGAAGTCAAAGTCTTCTCCAGTTATTATGATGTTACTTTTATTCAACGGTTAAGTTTTTTATAATTTTATCAGCTCCAGATTTTATTAGATCTTCAGCTAAAAGTTTCCCAATATTAATATCATTATTTATATCCTCTTCCAAGCTTTGTTTGTATAGTTGCCTTCCATCTAATGAAAGAATGGAACCAGTAATTTTTTTCTTTTTATTAGAAATAAATGAGTATGCTCCAATTGGTGAATTACATCCTCCACCTAGTTCATTCATAAATGATCTTTCTAAGTATGTGCAAAGGCTGGTTTCATCATCATTTAAATTCTTAAGTATATCAAATAATTCATTATTTTTTTTCTTAAACTCAACTGAAATAGCTCCTTGTCCTGGCGCAGGCAGCATTTGTTCGGTGTCAAAATAATCTGTAATGTATTCTTTAAGGCCAAGCCTTTCTATTCCAGCTGCAGCCATAACTAGGCCATCATATTCACCTTTTAACATTTTAGAGATTCTTGTATCAACATTACCTCTTACATCGTCAATTTTTAAATTAGAATTAATATTGAGTAGCTGAGCTTTTCTCCTTAATGATGATGTCCCAATTCTTAGTGAGTGATCAAAATCCACAAGTTTTTTTTTATCTCTACTTAAAAAAACATCACTGTGATTTCCTCTTTTTAAAATTACTGAGGTAATATCATCTGAATAATTCTCAACAGGTAAATCTTTGAGACTGTGAACAGCAATGTCGATTTGGTCGTCTAATAAATGTTCTTGAATCTCCTTAACAAAAAACCCTTTATCAATGCTTCTATTTAAATTTCTGTCTTGGATCTTATCTCCCTTAGTTTTGATTTCAACTAATGAAATTTTTATACTTGGCGATAAATTTGATAATTTTTCTTTAACCAAATTAGACTGGTATAATGCCAACTTGCTAGATCTAGTACCAATTTTAATTGATTTAATCATCGAGAAATATTTGATTAATTACACTGATTGCTTTTTCATCTTTCCCATTGTTACTTGCCTGTTTAATCTTTCTCACCAGATTGTCGGAAAATTTTTCATAAACCTTATCTAATCTTTTGTTAAATCCATCAGAATCAAAAAGGTCTGCATCTGATTGATTTGAAGAGGAGTTTACATTTTCAATTGTTTGTTCAATTACGATATTTTTTATTTGTTTTTTTATAGATAATATAGAGGGTCTTAACTGACGAGAATTAGTCCAATCATCAAAATCAGATAAAAAATCTTCAATAAATTTTTCAGCTTTTACAATCTGACTTCTTCTTTTTTTATAGTTATGATTTACTGCATCTTTAAGATCATCAACATTTATTAATTTAACATTTGAAATGTCACTACAATCATTTGGAATATTTCTTGGGACAGATAAGTCAATAATTAAAAGTTCTTTTTTTATTCCTTTTCTTATTTTGACTAATTCGCTTTTTGATATTAATGGCTCTTTAGATGAGGTTGAAAAAATGGCAACATCTACATTTGCTAGCTCATTTTTAAATGATTCAAATTTTATAGCAGTGAGACCTAAAGATTTTGCAAAATCTTTAGATTTATTGAGTGTTCTATTTGCAATTTTAATATTAGAATAATCTTTTTGATGAAGATGTTTGATAGATAACTTAGAGGTTTCTCCTAGACCAACACATAAAAATTCAGGCTCAAGAATCTCAATAGATTTATGGACTTTTTCAACAGCTGCGTAACTCACTGATACTGCTCCCTTATCTATTTTAGTATTGGTCCTTATAAATTTACCTGTTTCTAAAGATTTTTGAACCATTCTATTTAAGATAGGTCCAAGCATCCTGTGTTTATATGAGAAATCATATGCTTCTTTAAGTTGCTCAACAATTTGAAATTCCCCAATTATCATTGATTCTAGCCCACACGCTAGTCTAAACAGATGTTTTGATACGTTATATGATCCTGTTTGCTTTATTAAGTAAGGTGAGAGACTGTCCTTAAAGTTTCTAAATTCTGAGAGCTCTTTAACTATGCTGTGAATAAACTTATTTTCGTTACCTATATGATTCTCAAACTCGAAATATATTTCAGTTCTATTACATGTAGATATGAGCATTAATCCCTCCACACCAACCTTTTTTTTCAAAAGATTATGAAAAACAATTTTTTGTGCATCATCTAGGTAGAACCTTTCTCTAAGTTCAATAGGGGCAACTTTGTAATTAAGACTTATTAAACCAACCAAATTCTAAATTAATATTTGCAAATTTAATTTTAAGATGGATACAAATAATAACGCTTAAGGTTCTAAAAGTATTGTTTGAAGTTCCTTTGTTTAATATAGATTTATTCTAAATAGTAATTAAAAAATATCGTTATAGGTTCATAAGTTTTTCTTATTCAATTATTCTATTTTTTAAATCCCCTTTGAGTACGGGACAATAGGAGTATTTTCCAAATAATTTGTATCTAATCAGAGCAATAAAGTCATAGACTATATTTGAAAAAAATATTGGAAAAACATAAATTAAAACTCTGATTAATAGTAAGACTTTAATTTTTTGTAAAATGTAGTAGACTGCTTTACTTTTTTGCAAAATTTTTCCATTTTCCAAAATAACTGCAACTGAATCAACAGCTAGAATTTCTGGATATTTTGTTTTTGTAAATTCACTTTGAAGATTTGTTACTTTAAAATGAGCCTTTCTATCTTTTTCTAAAATAAATTGAATAAAGTAATTACATAGCACACATATACCATCATAAATTATAATCTCATTATTTAAGCTTTTACTCATAGTTTGATTTCTAAAGTTATATAACTATTTCTTGGAGGAGAAGGAATTATTCCGGGGCCAGGATATCCTGTGGCTCTCCTTGTAAAATATATTTCATCAAATAAATTATTGACTCCAGCTTCAAATTTAATGTTTCTTAGTTTGTATGACATTGATAAATCAGAAATTTCATAGGAAGGAATTTGACCAATTACTCCACTTAGATTTCCTGATATAGCATTTGAAGAGTCTGTAAATTGACTTGACAGGTATGAATATTGAAAATTAATTGCAAAATCTTTATAACCAAATTTTAAACCTGTTTTAAAATTATTTTTAGGAACAAATTCAACTTCTTTTCCTGTTATTCCTACTTCATTAGATTTTAAATATTTAGATTCTATATAAGAATAATTAAAAAAAATATTAAAATCTACATCTTCATTTTTAAATAGAATTTCATTTATATCAAAATCAAATAAAGATTCAACACCTGTTATTTGGGCATTCCCTACATTACCTCTCTCACTCTTCACATTACCATCACTAAATACTTTTTGGATAAACCCAATCCTGTCTCTATATATAAGTGCAAAAATACTAGAGTCAAAGGAAATCATTTTTTTATAGTTTCCTCTAAAACCTATATCAAATGTAAACCCTTTCTCATCATCAATATTAGGATTTATAGCATAAGCAGGGTTACTAATACTTATATCTGCAAATGTTACAGATCTAAAGTTTTGACTGATATTTGTATATAATTCAAGCCCCCTTTTTTTGTAACTAAGTCCTAAACCAAGTAATAGAAACTTTCTTTTCTTGGTATCCTCTTCATCAAATCTTTCATTATAAATTGTGTTACCTGCAGCATCTAGATTAATTTTTCTGTAGTAACCATCTAGACTAGTATTTATGTTCTCAAACCTAAACCCAGGTGTTATGGATAAACTTTCATTTATATAAAAAATATTTTCACCAAAGATTGCCAAATTATTATTAGGATAACTGTACTCAGATTGATTTACATAGTTTGGGAAATTTATATAATCAAAATTAAAATCAGCATCCTTAGAACTACTTCCAGGACCTTGAACACTTTGAGAAAATGAATTATAGTATTTAGCTCCTAGGAGTAGATAAGATTTTTTATTTAAAAAATTAAAGCTAGTAAGATATCTTGATTCAAAGCCAAAATTTTTGAAGTCCCCTTTAATCAAATCTCTTTCTTCACCATAATCAATTTGATCAACTCTATTTGTTCTAAAACCTAATGAATTTCTTTGTGCGTCTAGACCAAAAAAATTAAAACTAAAGCTTGAATCTTCTGAAATTTGAAGTAAGTATTTTAGATTATATAAAAACCATTTTATTTCAAACCAATTTCTCTCTCTATTACTTTGAAAAGGATCATTAGCAAACATAAAATCTGAAAGTCCTCCTGCCTGATGAGCAAGATATTCCATGTATGTTATCTCTCCTGTTATTTTTGACTTTTCATTTAAATTATAATTGAAATTCTGAAATGTATTAATTGATTCAAACTCAGAGTTAGGTCTAAAACCATCTCCATTTTTATAATTAACATAACCATAATAACTAGATTTTTCATTACTTGAGCTAACACTCGTAAAATTTGTAAATAGATTATTTGAACCAGCAGTATTTCTAGTAATCAGCTCAAATCTTTCCTCAGGTTTGGGTTTCTTAATTTTAAAATTAATAAGCCCACCAAATTGAGTTCCATATTGAAGTGAAGCTGCACCCCTTAATATTTGAATTTCTTCAAGACCTTCAGGTGGTGGTGTATAATAACTTTCAGGATACCCTAATGCATCTGCACTTATATCATAATTATTTTGTCTTGTATTAAAATTGGCAGTTCTATTTGGGTTAAGCCCTCTTCCACCTATATTAAGTTGAAGTCCAGCATCATCATTTTGATATATATTGAGTCCTGGAATCTGATTATAAATTTGACGGGCATTATTTGATGCAAGATTTGCCATTGAAACATCAATAAGAATCACCTCATTCTTTTTCCCAGCATATATTCTTGTTCCCTCAACATCTTGAAATCTTTTAATTTGAAAAATCTTTTTTAGGTTTGCCCTTACCACAACTTCATTTAATTCCTCAATTCTTGGAGCCAATCTAATAGTGACATTATTTGATTCTGAAACTTGTGGACCGAAAATTTTAGATAAAAGGTTATATCCTTCAAGAAAAAAGTTTATTTCTGAATCAATATTATTTATTGAAATAATAAACTTACCCTCAGAATCACTATAAGAGATTTCATTTGTTTCAGAGTTGAAAATTGTCACATTTTCAAGTGGTAGATTAGTTGATTCGCTTATAATAACTCCACTTAAATTCTCCTGAGAGAATAGTGAGTTAAAACTCAGAATAATTAATATTTTAAAAACCTTTAATTTCATCCTCTAATTCTGTTATCCATTCTTTGTTTGAAAAGCCTCTCTCTTCTTTCATTAAGTCAATATTTGGGTCAACAAATACTTTACTTTCCCTTCCATTTAATGTCACATAACTCTCTGCATAAACTTCAACATTATTATACCCATTATTATTGTAATAGTCACCAAGATAATGTGCATATTCTAGTATAAAGTCTGGTTGAAAACTCATCTGTCTTTCTTGAAACTCAGTTAAAAACTCTTCATTTAAAACATAAAATGATTCTGATGTTTCTCCGTCAACTATTTTAAACTCTGTGAACCCTTTTTTCTCTATAAGCATAACTCTCCAAGAGAATCTATATCCTTGTTCATTCCAAAATAATTCTCCAGGGTAAAGAAAATATCTAAATGGAAAAAGTAACTGGATAGAAAAGAAAATGACTAAAATAGTTTGAGAAAATTTAGCTTTTTTGAAATTATAATTTGATATAGAAGACACTTTTTGGAAGTATTTTCTAAATATAGAAGAAACTCTATCTAATATTTTTTTATGAGTTTGCGGCTCTAAAAAAATTATAGAAGATGTAATCATTATGTAAGGGAACATACCTATCGCAGGAAAAAGAATCGCTGTCATTATATGAAAAGTTATTACAAGAAAAAATCCAAATGGTCTTGTCCTTCTATACAATAAAATGAATGCAATTAAGAGATCATAAAACATACCAGCCCAACTAAAAAAAACATGAACCCAATCCATCTGAAATAATGTACCACCAAAAATTGGAAGATCATATTTGGATGTTAACCAGATTTTTAATGGTTGAGCATCAATAAGCCAATCACTATTAATCTTTGCAATTCCTGCATAAAAGTATACTATACAGATCATTAATTTTATGGCGTCTACATTCCACTTGGGTATAAATTCGTATGATTTTTTACTAATTAAATTATCTATTGAAAACTTTGCGTTTGCAGGAAAAAAGATCATTAGAAAACTTATCAGGCTAACCAAATAATAATGGTTAAGATAAGTTGTTTTATCCATTAGCTCTGCATATGTAAAACTTAAGAAGAGTAAAATAATTGAGATTCTATATTTATATCCAATTGCTACAAAAAATGATGATATTGCACATAATAAAAAGATTAAATAAGTATAGTCTCCAATTGGTTTTACCCATTCAAAGCCATAATACGAGAAATGAAATGATGGATCGATATACAACTCCCTAATCCACCCTTTATACCATATTCTTATAGTGCTATATAGCATTAAAAAACCAAAGCCTAGTCGAAAAATTGCTAGGCTTGAAGAGTCTTGTTTTTTATTTAAATATTTTGAAATATTCAATGAAATATGTTAGTTAATCACCATCTGCATCAGTGTAGTCTACCGCAATGTTAAAGTTAGATAACATGTCAGTCTTTAAATTTACAACAATTGTTTGAAGTGCATCAAAAGCGACTAGCATCAAAGTATTGTTTTCTGCAATTTGAGTTAAGAAATTATCTTGTAAATCATTTAAACTTAAAGTTGCTTCTTCCAATTTAGTTTTTACACTATTTCCTATTTCTGTTTCAAGATAGTCTAGATAAGATTTGTAACTAGGACCCTCGACACCATCTGAGTTTAAACCAAGGAATAATTCTTCAACTCCCTTTCTTGATTCTAGAGCAAGAGTTTTTGAAAGATTTCCAAAAGAGTTTTTTGAGTAATAATAGGCTTCAATTTTATCAGGAAGTGGAGTAGAGGAGAATCTTCCAGCAGGAATTCCAATTTTGTTTGTTCTAAGACCTTTTTCAAAATAATATACAAAATCATTGACCATCATATTGAATGCTGATGTAGCAGTATTATCTACAGATGAATTAAAAACATCTTTATACGTAGTCCAATCATCAACAACTTGGATGGTATTCTCATTCATTACAGAACCTAAAGTGAGTAAATAATTGCCATATTTTGATTCAGAACTGTATAATTCAATTACAGCATCTTTTGTTTCACCAATTCCGTGAAGCATATAATCTAGTCCAGGAAAACCTTGGGCAGACCAATCATTAGGATTCGTAAGATCAGTTTTTCCTTCATCAATATTATTATCAGTTCTTTCTTTACTAACTGGGTAGGTGTTCATTTTTAATCCATACATAATTTCCTCCGCTTTACTGATATTAAAAACTTCAACATATTGCCATTTTTTATATGAATCTATCCAGTCAGTTTGAAGTGCATCATAATTATCAGAATTAGGAGAATTAACAAAAGTCTCAATACTATTTTTTAGGATATCCATAGATGATTTGAATGTATTATATCTTGGTATAATAATATTTTCAGAATAGTTTGCTAAAATTGAACCTCTATCAAAAGTATCTCCTTGGCTTGAAGAGCTATCAGTTGTAGTGCCAGTTGTAGTGCCAGTTGAAGTACCCGTTGTAGTGCCAGTTGAAGTACCTGTTGTAGTACCAGTTGTCGAGCCACTAGAACTATTTGTTGTTGTTTGAACATTACTCTGAGAACTATTTTGACCATAATCTTCATCAGAGTCCTTACTACATGATACTATTACAAGTAAGGCAATAAAAATTTTAATATATAAATGTTTCATTTTTTAAAAATTTAAAAAATCAGTGGGATTAAGAACCCCACTGATTTATAAAACTCACTTATTGATTAAAAAGAACTAAATAGCTAAAATCTTATATTCCAGCTTTTGCTTTTACTTCATCTCTAATAGACTCAAGAGTCGAATTCTCAACAGTCCAGAAATTATCCATAGAAGCTAAAAATGCATTTACTTCAGAGTTGCTGAAATATGGCGTATCTGTTCCGTCATTTGTGAACTGAAGACTCATTACAAAACCATAACCTTCTGATAGTGCATGGAATGCATCAGCTGTATTTCCATCCGCAATTTTAGACATATAACCGTTAATGTAATCAACAGCTTTCTGTGCAATAAGCTTTGATAATTCTTTTTTAATTATTTCAGCTTGTTCGTCTCTTTTGTCATATTGATTAGCAACAATGTAAGCTCTTCCTCTTCTAAATGCATCGAATACTTGAACTGCCATACCTGGATGACTGCTGGCATTAACCTTTTTAAAGTATTTATTTAGTGTCGTTCCATTCCCAGTAGGTGAAACACCTAAGTCCAATCTAGAAGCATCAGCTTCTTGACCATAAAGATATCCAAAGCCTTCATCCCACTTGTGTTCCATGTCAGTATAATCCTTTCCACTAGACAATGTTTTGTTTGTGTTATCTGCAGTTCTTGTTCCTGAATCCAACTGATATGGAGTTATATAGTTATTTACTATTTGATCAAGAGTCATTGCTCCAATGATTCCCTTGATAAATGTTTGATCAATCTCATGACCTTTTGCATTTACATGAATAGTTCTAGCAACATCAGTTAAAACTCCCGCTTGACCATTAGATGCATCTGTTGCCCAATTAGGAATTACATTGTCTGCAAAATCAGCAATCATTGCATCAAATTGAGGCTTAACTGTAGCTGAAGCTAAAGGTGAAGCAGCTGTTTTATTACCCATCTTTTTACCAGATGAATTTAGTGCTGCGTCTGTAAATCCAGTTCCGTCATTAAACATCTCAAGCATCTTCGCTTTTGAAAATGTATTTGTATTTAATGCAGAATAAAGCTCATCAGCCATATTAAGTCTTGCTGTTTGTCCTGAAAAAGAAACAGTAGGTTTTCCAGCTCTTGCAAATTCATAAGAGTAAGGAATCTCAACAGTCACAGTTTGTGTAACAGGAACTTCAACAGTCACAGTTTGTGTTTCAGTTACTACAACAGTCTCAGTTACAGTTTGTGTTATATATTCAACTTCATCATCTTTCGAACATGATGTAAAAAAGATTGATGTTAGTAATAAAAATAATATTGGTTTATGATTAATTTTTTTTATAATTTTCATTGTATTTGTTTAATACATTTAGAACGGTCCTAAGTGTTTATGGTTGATTGATTTCTAAATTATTTAGAACCGTTCTAAATTATTTTCATGGCTAATTTAAATATTTATTTAGAATTAGTCTAAATAAAAATAATTTTTTTTAATATTGTGCTTTAATAAGTCAGATATGAAAAAATTATTCCTTCTTCTCGCCCTATTTATTTTAGCTTGTTCAAATAATAATTCGGAACAAATTGTTAATATGTATAGTCAGAGACACTATGATGTTGATCAACTTCAGTATGACAATTTTGAAAAAAAAACAGGTATAAAAGTAAATGTAATCAAGGCTAATGCTGATGAATTAATTCAAAGAATGAAAAATGAAGGTGAGAATAGCCCAGCAGATTTATTTATAACAGTTGATGTTGGTAAATTATGGCAAGCATCTGATATGGATCTGCTTCAAAAATATAATGATGACAGTTTAACAGAGGGAATCACAGAAAGCTTAATAGACCCAAATGGTTTTTGGGTGCCAGTTACTTACAGATCAAGAATTCTTGTATACAGTAATGAAAGAGTTAAAGAAAGTGATCTATCAACATATGAAGATTTAGCAAATCAAAAATGGAAAGGAAGACTTTTAGTAAGATCATCATCCAATTCATACAATCAAGCTCTTATGTCTTCTCTTGTTGCTAACTTAGGAGAAGAAGCCACACAAAATTGGACTAATGCAGTGGTCTCAAACTTTGCAAGAGATCCAAAAGGAAATGATAGAGACCAAGTAAAAGCAATAGCTGCTGGTCAGGGAGATGTTGCTATTGTAAACTCATATTATATTGGGCTTTTACTTTCATCAGAAAATGAAGAGGAAGTAAATGCAGGTAAATCAATATCAGTGTTTTTTCCAAATCAAGCAGATGGAGAAAGAGGTTCTCATATAAATGTTTCTGGAGTTGCTCTTGCAAAAAATGCTCCAAACAAATCAAACGCAGTTAAACTAATCGAATATTTAACAAGTGATGAGGCTCAAGACATATATGTAAATAATACATATGAATACTCAGTAAAACCAAATATTGAGCCGAATGATATTGTAAAAGAGTGGGGAACTTTTAAAAAAGATCCTCTTGATTTGAATATGTTAGGAATTAGAAGAAATGATGCAATTCGTATATTTGACGCTGGAGGTTGGAAGTAGAATCTAAAAGCATCAAAAGATGAATGTTAAACTATTAACATCACTTATTTCTCTCTTTTTATTATGTCCGTTAATCTATCTTTTATATAGTGTAATTGGACTAAGTCTTGATACATTTATGTATTTATGGAATAATCTTCTATTGGGTTATTCATTGAATACACTCTATCTTTTATTACTAACAGTTTTTTTTTCTTTGATACTTGGAATTATACCTGCATGGTTTGTTTCTACAACAAATTTCAAAGGGAAAAACTTCTTTGATGTTATACTATTTTTGCCTTTAGCTATTCCTTCATATATAATTGCGTTTACATACAGTGATCTTTTAAGTTATACTGGTCCCATTCAAAGTATAGTAAGGAATAATTATCCTGATTTTTATAAGTATGTAAATCATGATTATTTGCAAATTGAAATTCTGGCATTTTTGATGGCACTTGTTTTATACCCTTATTTATATACTGCATGTAGAATATCTTTTTCACTTCTAGGATCAAATTATATTAATATTTCTAAAAACCTTGGAATGTCACAGTTTCAAACTTTTTTCAAGATTATTTTACCAATATCTAGAGTTTCGATTTTCTCAGGTTTATTTTTAATTATAATGGAGGTACTAAATGAATATGGCGCTGTTAAGTACTTTGGTATAAATACTTTTACAAGTGGAATATTTAGATCTTGGTATTCAATGGAAGATATAAATACCGCATCAATCTTAGCTGTTTGCTTACTTATTATTGTATCTATTTTCTTTTTACTAGAAAGATATTCAACATCAAAATATAGATATAATTATAAACCAAATGATAAAGTATCCGGTAACTATTCTACAAATAAATTTTCAAGAATAACTATATATTTGATCTGTTTATTCCCATTTATATTAGGCTTCTTTATTCCAGTTATTTATATAATAAATAATGTTTTTAAAACTATAGATATTATAGACTTTAGAGAGTTAATAAATCTATCCTTAAACTCATTCTTTTTAGCTTCAGTTTCATCTTTAATAATAGTTGCTATTGCAATTTTTTTTCAGTTTATAAAAAAGATATCTAAAAGTAAAACTGTTTTTTACTTAAGTGAGATAGTCTCACTTACATATGCCTTACCCGGAGCAGTTATAGCTCTATCGCTTATTATTTTTTTAGCATATTTAACAAAGTTAATTGGAGTTTCAATAGCTTTTGGATCAGTCATAATATTGGTATATGCTTATGTAATGAGATATATGGCAGTTGGAATATCTCCTCTTAGATCAAGCTTTGATAAACATCCAGAGACATTTGATGATACTGGAAGGAATTTGGGGATGACGAATTTTAAATTATTTAAAAAAATTCATTTACCAATAAATATTAACTCAATATATATTGCATTTATTTTATGTTTTGTTGATATAATTAAGGAGTTGCCAATTACTTTAATTCTAAGACCTTTTAATTTTGACACTTTAGCTGTAAGGACATATGAGTATGCAATAGAAGAAATGATTGCAAAATCTTCCATATACTCTTTAATTATTATTTTACTGGGTGCAGTTTTATTGATATTTTTGAGAAAAATTATAAACAAAGGCGTAGATGTATCTTAACATTGAAAATTTAGTTAAGTTTTACAGTAAAGAAGATCCATTAATTAAGGATTTAAATTTTTCTGTTCAGAAAGGAGAATTTGTCTCTTTTATTGGAGAGAGTGGTTCTGGAAAAACAACTTTTTTGAAATGTTTAGCAGGTCTTGAAAAAATAAATTCTGGAAAAATTACATTAAACAATAGAGTTTTAGATAATAAAACAACCTTTATAAAACCAAACCATAGGAAAATTGGATTTATTTTTCAGGACTATCCTCTCTTTCCGCATCTAAGTGTTTTAGAGAATCTGAAAATAAACCTGGAAAAACAATATGAAAAAAATATTGAGTACTATGTCGAACTTACTGGGCTGGGTAATTTATTAAATCGATATCCTCACGAATTATCTGGTGGAGAACAACAAAGAGTATGTATAACACGTGCTTTGATTAGAGAACCCGATCTTCTTCTTATGGATGAGCCATTTAGTAATCTGGATGTTAGTATTAAATCAAAAATTCAAAATGAAGTATATAAAATATTAAAAAGTACAAACACTACTACAATTCTAGTTACTCATGATATAAAAGACACTTTTGATATTTCAGATAGAATACTTGTTTTTAAAGCAGGAATAGTTCAGCAATATGATAAACCAGAGGAGATGTATTGTAATCCAGTTAATTGTTATTGTGCTAAAATTTTAGGAGATCTAAACAGAATCCATGTTGATGGTAAAGAGCTTTATATAAGACCTGAAAAAATTAAAATTGTAGATAAATCAGAGCATAAATTAAAAGTTGAAAAAACTTCATTTATTGGTAAGGAATATAAGATAAAAGGCACCCTAAATAAAGATGAAATATACTTTTATAATTCAGCACCAATAAAGGATACTAATAATTTATTTATTGATTTTGATAAGAGTGATCTTTTAGAATTTGATAGAAAATGTAGTAATTTCTTCACTTAAACCAATTAATTTCTTTATTTATAATCATTTTAAATTACTGTAAATGAGTAATTTAAAATCATTCTAAACGTTTTTTGATTTAATTTTAATGAAAATTATTAAAAATGATTCAAACAGTTAATACATGTATAAATTGTACAAATATGACAGAGTCATTACTTTGTGCAAAACATAATGTTGAAGTTGAGGCTAATAACATTTGTGGTGATCACCAAGTGAAAGGATAATCATTATCACTTTTTACTTAATTGCCTTTTTCTTCTAATTATATGTATACCCTTCAAGGGGTATACTCTATCTATTTCCATTTATTTAAGCCCTGAGCTTAAATCATTTGGCTAAAACTTTAATATATTTACTTACTAAAGAATTGAGTAACTATGTTTAAAAATAAAATGTCTCTGAGATTAAGAATCTTTATCTCAATGATATTATTAGTTTTTACTGCTACACTTTTAGTTTTAGGTTCAACTTATTATCAATATAGAACTGAATCCGATCAGTACAACTCTTACAGACAAGAGAGAAAGGAAAACCAATTAAAAAGACAAATAAATTACATAGTCAATAAATATGATTTGTCAGATAGATATGATTTATGGGATGGGTATGAAAAAGACTTCGAGGAGATAACAAAAATTCATAGTGTTGAATACTCAATTTTTACAACTGGTGGTCGCCCACTTTTTTACTCATACCTTCCACTTGATGTTATATCTAATAATTATTCTTTAGAGGAAGAGTTTGCAGACATGTTAGTTTCAACTGATGAAGGAAAATTTACATCAGAGAATTTCACAGATGTCGGAAAATTCCAAGCATCTTATAGTGTTTTGAAAAATGATGTTGGAGAAAAATATGCAATACTTTTTTTTCCATATTTTCAAGATGTTTCTTTTGCTGAGAGTGAATTGAATGTATTCTTATCAACCCTTTATCAGATATACTTTATTATGCTTGTAGTTGCTATTGTGTTGGCTTATTTTATATCAAGATATGTTACTAGGTCCATTGAAACTATTCGTTTAAAAATTGGACAAGCAGGTTTACTTAAAAAAAATGAAAAGATTTATTTAAGTAATGCAACAAAGGAGATAGATAGCCTTGTAAATTCATATAATAAGATGATTGATGATCTTGAAGATAGTGCGGAAAGATTAGCAAAAACAGAAAGAGAACAAGCTTGGCAGGAAATGGCTAAACAAGTAGCACATGAAATTAAAAATCCATTAACACCAATGAGACTAACTGTTCAAAGCTTTCAAAAAAATAGTGGTTTAAAAAAAGGTGAAGATCAGAAAGATAAGTTAAATGACTTTTGTGATACTTTAATAGAACAAATAGATACAATGAGTAATGTTGCTACATCTTTTTCGGATTTTGCGACTCTTCCAAAGACACAGCTTGAAAAAACTGATATTGTAGAGGCAACTAAAAAAGTTGTTGAAATTTTTGAGCAAAACAATATTTCTCTCGAGACTTCAAGTGAAAACATATTTATTAAACTAGATAAAGAACAGTGGATTAGGGTAATGACTAATTTGATCAAGAATAGTATTCAAGCAATACCTCATGATAGAGAGCCAGTCATTAATGTAAAAATTACTGAAGGTTTAAAAACTGTTAAAGTGATTGTCTCAGATAACGGACTTGGAGTTTCAAAAAATAACAGAGATAAGATTTTTGAACCAAAGTTTACAACTAAGTCTGATGGAATGGGTCTAGGATTGGGTATTGTAAGAAGTATTATAAATTCTCACAGAGGTAAAATTTCATACAAATCTAAAAATAGAAAAGGTACAGATTTTAAAATCTCATTACCTAAATAACTAGCAAAACTCGTTATATGCTTGAATAAGGTTGTCTGCTATTAAGTCAGCCTCTCTACCTTCAATGTGATGTCTTTCAACCATGTGTACTAGCTCACCATTTTTGAATAAGGCAATGGACGGAGACGAAGGAGGAAATGGAAGCATCTCTTCTCTTGCAGTGTTTGTTGCCTCAATATCAAATCCAGCAAATACAGTACAAAGATTATCTGGTTTAGAGTCGTTAGATAAAGACATGATCACTCCTGGTCTTGCATTTCTCGCAGCACATCCACACACAGAGTTTACTACAATAAGTGTAGTCCCTTCTTTATCTAGTGCTGATTTAACATCGTCTGATGAAGTTAATTCTGAAAAACCTGAACTAGTCAATTCAAGCTTCATTGGTTTTACAATTTCTTCTGGGTACATTATTTATTTTTTTACAAATATATAAAGAAAGTCAAAAAATAAATTCAGATTAACTTATATTTAGCAATCGATAATTAAAGATCTTAATTTGAAAGATAAACAATTGAAATATGATATTGCCTATCTCAGAATGGCTGAGGAATGGTCCAAACTATCTCATTGTAAAAGAAGACAAGTTGGAGCATTAATTGTAAAAGATAAGATGATCATATCAGATGGATACAATGGAACACCAACTGGATTTGAAAATCCATGTGAAGACGATGAAGGTTATACAAAGTGGTATGTTCTTCATGCAGAGGCAAATGCTATAGCTAAAGTTTCTGGTTCTACTCAGTCCACAAATGGAGCTACTCTTTACATTACTTTATCACCATGTAGGGAATGTAGTAAGCTTATCTTTCAGTCTGGTATAAAGAGGATTGTTTACTCTAAAAAATACAAAGATCAATCAGGAATTGAATTTTTATTGAAGTCAGGCGTAGAGGTTGATTTTATCGAGATTTAGCTATTGTACTTATCCCTTATTTTTTTTGAAATCATTAAAATTAAGATCAGGATAAGAGCGCACAATGAAAGAATGAAACATATTAATGCAATTCTGTTTTCATCATCCAAAAAATTATAGATATTTAGTTGTGTTAAATTAAATACTACAATCAAAATTGTTAAAAACAATAAAATTTTATCTAGATTTTTCATTTTTTGATATGCAAACATAAGCTAAAAAAAGCTACCATTAATATTTTTTTAATTCATTTTAATCCCCAAATATATTGAAGAAATTTAAAAAGTTTATTTTTTTTCTAGCTCAAATCATAGAGAAAAAAGATTAAAAAAAGATTAAAAAAAGTTGTTCTTTTTTAATGTTAAAAACTTTATGTTAATCTTTGAAAAATCCTCTTTCAATTTTCATCAGAATTTTAAATATTTGAAGTAATTAAAAAATCATAAATCAAAATTTATTTATTATGCAGCAAGAACCACTTTTACAAGAAAACAAAGACAGATTTGTAATTTTCCCAATTAAGCATCATGATATATGGGAGTGGTATAAAAAATGTGAAGCAAGTTTTTGGACTGCAGAAGAAATTGATTTACATCAAGATTTAAATGATTGGAGTACAAAATTAAATGATGATGAAAGATATTTTATCAAACATATTCTTGCCTTTTTTGCTGCATCTGATGGTATTGTAAATGAGAATTTAGCAGAAAATTTTGTAAACGAAGTTCAATACTCAGAGGCAAAATTTTTCTATGGATTCCAAATTATGATGGAAAATATACATTCAGAAACATATTCACTGTTGATTGACACTTATGTTAAGGATGATAAAGAAAAAGATACTTTGTTCAAGGCAATTGAAAATTTTCCTGCAATTAAAAAGAAAGCTGACTGGGCATTAAAATGGATTGAGTCAGATTCTTTTGCTGAAAGGCTTATTGCTTTTGCAGGTGTTGAAGGAGTGTTTTTCTCAGGCTCATTTTGTTCAATATTCTGGCTCAAGAAAAGAGGTCTTATGCCAGGTCTTACATTCTCAAATGAGTTAATCTCTCGTGATGAAGGAGTTCATTGTGATTTTGCAGTTCACTTGCATAATAATCATATGATCAATAAGGTCCCAAAGGAAAGAATTAAAGAAATACTTCTTGATGCTTTAAACATCGAAAGAGAATTTATAACGGAATCTTTACCTGTAAGTTTAATAGGTATGAATGCAAAATTAATGACTCAATATCTAGAGTTTGTAACAGATAGACTTCTAGATCAATTTGGATGTGAGAAAGAATTTAATGTTTCTAATCCATTTGATTTTATGGATATGATTAACCTTCAAGGTAAAACCAACTTCTTTGAAAAAAGGGTTGCTGAATATCAGAAAGCAGGTGTTTTAAATAATGATAAAAAAGACGAGTCAAACTTTGGTCTTGACGACGATTTTTAGAATAATCAATTAAATAATTTTTTAGATAATATAATATGGTAATGGAATGAGTATGTATGTAATTAAAAGAGACGGGAAGAAAGAGCCCATAATGTTTGACAAAATAACCGCAAGGATTAAAAAGCTTTGCTATGGTTTCAACGAGCTTGTTGATCCTGTTAGGGTAGCCATGAGGGTTATTGAAGGTCTTTACGATGGTGTTACCACATCTGAGTTGGATAATCTTGCTGCTGAAATTGCTGCAACAATGACAACAACTCATCCAGAATATGCTTCACTTGCAGCTAGAATCTCTGTCTCCAACTTACATAAAAATACGAATAAGTCTTTTTCATCCACTATGAAGGATTTACATACTTATGTAAACCCGATCACAGGAAAAAAAGCTCCTCTTCTTTCAGATGAAGTATATAAAGTAATTAAGAAAAATGCAGAGCTGTTAGATTCAAAAATTATTTATAATAGAGATTTTGGATATGATTATTTTGGTTTTAAAACTCTTGAAAGATCCTATCTTTTAAAGATCAATGGTAAAATTGTAGAAAGACCACAACACATGTTAATGAGAGTTTCGGTTGGAATTCATCTGGATGATATTGATGCGGTGATTGATACTTATGAGCTAATGTCAAAGAAATATTTTACTCATGCTACACCAACCCTTTTTAATGCAGGTACACCAAAACCTCAGATGTCTTCATGTTTCCTTTTGACTATGCAAGATGATAGTATTGATGGAATATATGATACTTTAAAACAAACTGCTAAAATATCTCAGTCAGCAGGAGGTATAGGTCTTTCAATTCATAATATTAGATCTACTGGATCATACATATCAGGAACTAACGGAACATCTAATGGTATTGTTCCTATGTTAAGAGTTTTTAATGATACTGCTAGATATGTTGATCAAGGTGGTGGAAAAAGAAAAGGTTCTTTTGCTATTTATATTGAGCCATGGCACGCTGATATATATGACTTCTTAGACCTAAAGAAAAATCATGGTAAAGAGGAAATGAGAGCTAGAGACCTGTTCTATGCAATGTGGATGCCGGACTTATTTATGAAGAGGGTTGAAAATAACGAAGAATGGACTTTAATGTGTCCAAACGAGTGTCCTGGACTATATGACTGTCATGGAGATGAATTTGATAAATTATACTTAAAATATGAAAAGCAATCTAAAGGTAGAAAATCAATAAAAGCACGAGAGCTTTGGGAAAAGATTCTTGAATCTCAAATTGAAACAGGAACTCCTTACATGCTTTACAAAGATTCTTGTAATAGAAAATCAAATCAAAAAAATCTTGGTACGATAAGATCTTCTAATTTATGTACTGAGATATTAGAGTACACGTCTAAAGACGAGATAGCTGTATGTAATCTTGCATCTATTGCTCTGCCAATGTTTGTAGAAGATGGGGAATTTAATCATCAAAAACTTTTTGATGTAACAGTTAGAGTGACCAAAAATCTAAATAAGGTTATTGACAGAAATTATTATCCAGTAAAAGAGGCTGAAAACTCAAACTTTAGGCATAGACCTGTTGGGCTTGGTGTTCAGGGTTTAGCAGATGCATTTATACTGCTGAGGCTTCCTTTCACTTCTGATAAAGCAAAAGAATTAAATCAAGAAATTTTTGAGACAATTTACTTTGCAGCTCTTACTGCATCTGTTGAGGAGGCAAAAAAAGATGGGGTATATGAATCCTATAAAGGCTCCCCAATTTCAAAGGGTGAGTTGCAGCATAACATGTGGGGTGTTGAGGATGAGGATCTTAGTGGTAGATGGGATTGGAAAGTCCTCAGAAAAAGTATCCTTAAACATGGAGTAAGGAACTCTTTACTTGTTGCACCAATGCCAACCGCAAGTACTTCTCAAATTCTTGGTAACAACGAATGTTTTGAGCCTTATACTTCAAACATTTATACTAGAAGAGTTTTATCAGGTGAATTTATAATTGTAAACAAACACTTATTAAATGATCTTGTTGAATTAGGACTTTGGAATGAGGACATGAAACATGAATTAATGGGTGCAAATGGATCTATTCAAGATATTGATGGAATTCCTGATGACCTTAAAGAGTTATACAAAACTGTATGGGAAATGAGTATGAAGGATATAATCGATATGGCTAGACATAGAGGATTCTTTATTGACCAGTCTCAATCACTTAATTTATTTATGGAAGGAGCTACAATGTCTAAGCTTACATCAATGCACTTTTATGCATGGAAGTCAGGTTTAAAAACAGGAATGTATTACTTAAGGACAAAAGCTGCTGTTGATGCTATTAAATTTACTTTAAAGAAGAAAGAAGTCGAGTCTCCAGTTTCTGTAGAACCTGAAGTTGTTAAAGAGGAAGTGGGAGAGGTAGAAATTACAAGAACAGAAAAAGCAGCTGCAACAAAATCTAAAGAAAAACCTGTTGCGGTTGAGCCATTATCACCAGAGGAATTAAAGCAAATCTTGTCACAATCAAAAGAAAATGAGGATGATGACTGCCTTATGTGTGGTTCGTAATTCATTTTAAATCAAAGCTTTACATTCCAATGTTAACTTAATGTTATGTAAAAGTTTGTTAATTGTTAATTTATCGTTAACTTTACGTTATAAAATAAATGACAATTATGAATATTATAGTTAAATTAAGATTGGTAGTTGCATGTATGTTATTAGTTTTGGCTTGTCTTTTCGCATAAAGCAAACCTTCCTAGCACTTCACATCAACAATACCATCCATCTCAAAAAAACTTAAGATTATTTAAACAGATATCTAGAGTTTAACTTCATCTCTTTTCTTGAAGTTTATATGATTTCTTATTATCAAAAACGTTACAATACTGATTACTAAAAGTATTCCAATAAATTTTAATTGGGTAATCATAAACACAACTAATGCACTAATACTAAACGCTGATAATGCTGTAAGGAACCAGCCACCAATGACGTTCAATACTCCTGAAACTCTGTAGACTGCGCTTTCACTTCCCCATGCTCTATCTGAAAGTGAAGTTCCCATAGCTACCATAAAAGTGACATATGTTGTTGATAAAGGAAGTTTATATGATGTTGCAAAAGAAATTAATATACCTGCAACAACTAAATTGACAGATGCTCTTATTACATCAAATGCAGGTCTATCACTAGTGTCTATCTTACTGGTCAATATCTCAGGAACTTCAAATCTTTTTTCAATTGTTTTCTTAACTGAGGAAGGGAGAATTTTTGAAAATAAAGTTGATATTGAAGATCCTATCATCACAATAAATCTAGATAAAAAGTTTGGGTTAAATCTCTCTGAGACCTCACCTTGAGTTGATAAGTCAAGCTCAGTTTTCACAACTCTTCGTGCTTTTTTAGAAAACCAAAGAGTAACAACCATAACTATACCAGCAATAATAAGTAAAAAATTAGGAGTAGGAACTTTTGATGCTAAAACTTGCATACTAAATTCGTTTGCAGCAACTCCTGATGCTACCCATGCTTCATAAGACTGCCATGCAGCAATTGGAACACCAATAAAATTAACTAAATCATTTCCTGCAAAAGCAAGCGCTAAAGCAAATGTTCCAGCTCCAATAATTACTTTATAAATATCAACATTAAAAAAACGAATTAAAGAGAATGAAATTAACGACCATATAATTGAGCTATATGTAACTATAGTAATAACATTAGATTCTAAAAAGTCTTTAATGGTCATTCCACCGATTAAGTCAAAACTTTCTCCGGCATATGAAGTTCCTTTAATCCCTTTCATCAATACAAAGTATGAGATTGCGGTTAAAGCAATTCCTCCAAAAATCGCACCAATCCAGGTTGCTTTTGTTTTAAAATCATAAGACAACAGTAGCCTTGAAACCCACTGAACAATTGCACCAATACTAAAAGCTACAAATACAGATAACAATATCCCAAAAATAATTTGTGTAGCTTTTGAAGTATTAATATAAGTAGCCAAATCAGTGAATGAACCATTGTCAACACCAATTTTAATGAGAGCCATAGCCACAGATGCTCCAAGTAATTCAAAGACAATAGAAACTGTTGTTGATGTAGGTAGCCCCCATGAATTAAATAGATCTAATATTAAAATATCAGTAATCATTACTGCCATAAAAATTATCATAATTTCATTAAATAGAAATTCTCCGGGGTTGAATATTCCTTTTCTTGCAACTTCCATCATACCACTTGAATAAACGCAACCAACGAAGACCCCTAGGCTGGCAATTATCATCAATGTTTTAAATGATAAAACTTTAGAGCCTATAGCAGAGTTTAAAAAATTTACAGCATCATTACTAACCCCTACAATTAAGTCTGCAAATGCTAATACTATAAGAGCGATTAATATAAATAAATAAATGTTTTCCATAATAATTTAAAACTTTTTAACTAATCTGACTCTGACTGTATTTGATGAATCCCATCCAACTCTGTACGTGAAATCTTTAACAGGAATATCTAGACCAAATGCAGCATTCATATTTTCTTCGGTGTTAAATTCTTTTTGAGCCCAAAAACTAAATTTTTCTAAATGATACTTAAGTCTGGGCTCTAGAGTAGCTTGGTCTTTCTCAACTTTATAATGTAATGGTAAACTAAGTGTGAACTTATCAGAATCAATTAATTTATGTCTGTAAGTAAATCTATTCTCTTCTCTATCAGTCCTATGCCTAATTTCAAAACCAGCATAGGAAGTTGATATGTATGCTTTTCCATTAGTTCGGAATTCATAACCTATTTTCTGAGAATAAGCTGTGGTTGTCGACACTAATATCAGTATAATAATCAAGTATTTTTTCATAAGTCAAATATCAAAAACAAATAAATATGTAATGTTAAATAATCTTGAATTTTAGGTTATAAAATCTTTATTAAACATTAAAAGATCTTGGTAGAAGTTCTTCTTAATCAGGATAATAGCAATAAAAATTTTTGGATTAAAACAGAAAAAATTTATACTTTCGCTTTTAAAAGCGTTTAAATATGTCCAAGTTTGGTGAATTATTAGATGAAAAGAAGCCATTATTACTCGTATTCTTTAGTGAGTATGATGAGCTATCTACAAATCTGCATCCTATTTTAAAGGATGTGGCTGCCGCAGTAGGGGATAAAGGAAAAGTAATTAAAATTAATACTGAAAAGAACATTAAATTATCGGAGGCATTAAGAGTTAAAGTTATTCCAACTTTAATGATCTATAAATTTGGAGAAATGGTTTGGAGACAGAGTGGAGATCAAGATGCCAACACATTAATAAGTTTGATGAAAGACCAGCTTAACTAGACTTTAATTTATTTTTTTAACGACTTGTGCTCCATAATTTCTTCAATCTGAGAAATATCGTCTATAACATCTGGAATGTTTTTTCTAATCCAATAATATATTACACCAATTAAAAATTGCTTTTGTGTTGGAATAACTCCAAATCCTTTTTTAGCTGCATCTGATTCAATTGTCTTATTAATTAGATCTTGCATTTCATTAGAAACATCATATTTTATTATCATAATCAAAATTAATTAGTTGAGATTTTTTATTCAATCATTCTAGCTAACATATCTTTTAGATTCTTATCATATTTATTATATGCATCATTATCATATACTTCTATTTGATTTATTAGCCTGCTGTACTGGTTGATATCAGATGTTATGCCCTCTATGTAATAGACCTGTTCTTCTTCATCAATGTTTGAGAAAACAGAGACTCTTCTAATCAATTGTTCTTCAACTTTATCAATTACACTAATTGAGTATTCTACTTCATTTAATTCTAAAAGTGAAACTAAAAAGTTTGATAGAGAAATATAATAATCATATTCACCATATATGTAGTTAAACTGCTCAGAGCTTGATATAAAACTTTTTATTTGATCAGCTAGAATATCTCTTTCACCAGATTCTTGAATAGTTTCAATTAAGTTTCTAAACCTCTCGATATCTGAAATAATTTCCTCTCCTACATCATATTGATTAAATATCTCAAGCGAAGAAAAATAATTTAATCTATCTGAGTATTTAAAAGATAATTTTTGAACTATTTCTCTTACTTTCTCGCTCTTTCCTATATCATAATAGGATTTGATTAGTGGTGTCCAAAGACTGTAATAACCATAATAGTCAATTGGCATTTTAGAAAAAGCTAAATCTAATATCTCTTCAGCTTTTTCATAGTCCCCCTCCGAGATAAGTTCTTCAGACAATCTAGATAGATTACCTCTAAAAGAAATACTATTTTTTCTTGTTTCAGGATCGTGATATATCTCATCACTTTCAGAATTCCCCCAAGACCATTTTTTCACAATATCATACATTAAATCTGAGTCAATCCTCCCCATCTCATATGGGTTATTTTCAATTGAGGTTTTTATAGGTACTAATTTATATACTAGTCCGTCGAGCTGAAGATAATCTTTCATCCAAATATATTCTGACTCTTCATAGCTTCCACCTGTGAAATAAATTGGTCTTTCCCAATCATTATTAGCAAGGATATCTAACATCATTATTTGATTTTTTGTAATAATAGATTCAGGTAGATCTATGTCAATATAATCTACAATGAGGTCGCTATCTTTTTCTTTTACTAGTCCACTTTTAATTACATTCTCCTTATTCACTGGAAGTCTGATCTTATTTGTTGGATAGAATACTGTCTCAAGTGCATTTTCTGGATAATCGCTTGTATCTCCTCCAGATTGAGTAATTAAATTTCTATATTTTGTTCTAGGATTATCGCTTGCTACCCAATCAACAAAGTCATTGATATCCCATCTGATGGAATCCAATAAATTTTCATATCTGATGTAATCTCTTACTCCAAAAGCATATTGTGCATGTTCCATCTGTGATGGAATCGGACTGCTTTCATATGCTCTTCTTTTCATTTGATCAATATACCAGTCTGTTGCTAGAAGGCTAGTGTTTATAGTTCTAACATCTGTTCTAAACTCCTCAATCTCTTGAGCATACCAAAGTGCAAAAGTATCATTGTCACCGATAGTAAAAATCATTGCATCTCTATCTTCATCTATAGATTGTAAATATGCTTTTGAAATAGATTGAGCTGTATATCTGTCTGACCTATCATGATCATCCCAGTTATTATATCCCATGAGAAAAGGAACAGCAGCGATACATAAAACATAGATAATTGATCTTGAGACTTTATTTTCATGTTTATGAATATAGTTCATGATCGCAGTGAATCCCATACCTATCCAAATGGAAAAAATATAAAAGGATCCAACTAATGCATAGTCTCTTTCTCTGGGTTCAAAGGGCCTTTCGTTTAAATAAAATTTTAATGCAAGTCCTGTAAAAAGAAACAGTAAAAGTAGTGTCCAAAAAGATTTAATATCATACTTATAACAATACATCAGTCCAATTAATCCTAGAATTAAAGGAAGGAAAAAATATATGTTTCGGGCCTTATTATTTTTTTGGTCTTCACTAAGTTCTGATTGATTACCTAGTCTTAGTTGATCGATAAAATTTATTCCGCTTATCCAGTTTCCATTTAGAATATTGTATTCTCCCTGAATATCATTTTGTCTTCCTGCAAAATTCCACAGAAAATATCGCCAGTACATGTAATTAATTTGGTATGAGAATAGAAAATTAAGATTATCAAAAAGTGAAGGCTTACTTATATTTAGGTAAGGCCCAAGAGATCTAAAGAATTCATTATAATCATCACCAGTTAATTCTCCTTTTAGTTCACGACTTTTAAACTCATTTACACTCTCAACAATAACCTCTTCAGATTTATATCTATCTAGTATTTCAAACTTTAAAGGATTTGTAAAATTCATATAATTTCCTGCATGATTTGAGCTCCATAGTCTAGGTATAAGTCCTCTATGATTAGAGTTTGAATTTATTTCAGAGTCTTTCCAATAATTAACAATTTTATATTTATTTGTTTTATAATCTCTTTCATACTTTGGCTTTCCATCTACATATGGTTCCTTTTCATCTTGTGGAGCATATATGTCTGAGAACATTGGTCCATAAAAAAGATATGTTTTTGGATACTGCTCAAGTCTGTAATATGCCAAAAGAGTTCTAGCATCAGAAGGGGAATTTTCATTAATTACAGTATTAGCATTTGATCTAATTGGAAGCATTAGCCAAGAGGAGAATCCAATAAAAATAAACAGGATACATAATATTAATGTATTAGCCTGAACCATTCCTTTTATCTTGGTGTAACTAAGAGATTTGTAAAAGAAGAAGACTATTAAAAAAGCTGCGATAATTGTACCAGAGTTAAAAGGCAACCCTATTGAGTTAACAAAGAATACTTCTAGTTGACCAAACAGAGATAAGGTCGAAGGAAGTAAAAGTTTGAAAATAAATAGTAGGATTGAAACTGAGATTATATTAGCTAAAACAAAATTTTTAATTGTTATTTTTTTATACTTTTTAAAGAAGTAGATCATTCCTATGGCAGGAATAGTTAGTATTGCCATAAAATGTACCCCAAATGAGAGACCAATTAAAAAACAGATTAGTAACAACCATTTATCACCTCTTTTATTGTTAAAGTCTTTTTCCCATCTAAGCCCACACCAAAATGTTGCAGATAAAAAAAGCATAGCAAGTGCATATACTTCAGTTTCGACAGCATTGAACCAAAAGCTATCAGAGAATGTAAATGCTAAAGCACCAATTGATGAACTAAGAAGAATATTTGTATCATTTGTAAAATTATTTTTCTTAGATATTTTTTTAAGAAACAATGTGGTTGACCAAAAAAGAAAAAGTATTACAAATGCACTAGATACAACTGATAAAAAGTTTACAGCAATAGCAATAGACTCATTGCTTGAGGCAAACATTGAAAAAACTGCACCCATCATCTGAAAAAATGGAGCCCCAGGTGGATGACCCACTTGCAGCTTTGCTGATGTTGAAATATACTCTCCAGCATCCCAATAACTAGCAGTTGGCTCAACAGTTAATCCATAGGTAACTAGGGCAACTGAAAAAAGGAGCCATCCAATTAAATTATTAATTTTTCGAAACTTCGTTTCGGGCATATTAATTTATTATTAAAATTGATTATTTAAAGACTACATAGAAACATTTAAATAATCTAATTCTAGTTTCTTGAAGCTTGAGTTAAAATTAGGAATATCCTCTGAAATAATTTTATCATATTTTGCTAATTGAGCATTTACTTTCTCAATTAACTCATCTTTAACTTGAACGTCTTGAACTGTTGGCCCAAAATCACCACCTCTAAAAGCAGAGTTTAAGTTCCCTAAATTATTAGTTAATTTAACTCCGTAGTTAAGCGGATCTTGATTACTTTGATTTTTAGTTTGATAAAGCTCATTTTCAATTTTATCTATAGATTCAACTATAGATTTTGATTCTTCTATTAAATCTTTTGCAGAATCATTATCAGCATAATCTGATTGAAACTTTTTAAGGTCTTTTTTCATATTCCTTATATTTTCAATTGCTTTATGAGCCCTGTCAACTACTCCATTTATTTCATTTACAAAATCAAATTGAGCTTTAATATCATCAATTGAGCCTTCTGATGTTGGATCTTTATGTATTGTAAACTCTTGAGTCATTTCAGTGTCATTAACTTTTAATTTTACGATGTAATCTCCAGGTACTGCTTTAGCTCCTGAAAAATCTGCTCCCCATAGGACCATACTAGCTAGTCTTTTTGCTCCAGAATATTTCATGTTCCATACAAATGAATTACCACCTTTTTTAACTTTCAATGAATTCTCTTTGCTCTTGTTTGAGAACTCCTTAATGAGAGTTCCATCTGTTGAATGAATAGAAACTTTTACCTGATCATTATCTTTATCAAAATTTGGAAGGAAATAATGAATAATTACTCCATTTGGAAGATTTGTTCCAGCTGTCAGAGACTTTCTTCCTCCAGCACCTCTCATTCTATATGAGTCCTTTGGTTTATATAGTTTTGCCTCATCAGTAGATGAAGTTAGCTGATGGAACACAGTTAAGTCATCAATCATCCATATACTTCTCCCTTGAGTTGCTACAATTAAAGAGTTGTCTTTAATTGTAAGATCTGTTATTGGAACAATTGGTAGATTTTTTTGAAATTTATTCCAACTATTTCCTTTGTCATACGAAATATACATTCCAGTTTCAGTTCCAGCATATAATATGTTTTTATTCGCTTTATCCGATCTTAAAACTCTAGTAAAATGCTCATCTTCAATGCCATCTGTTATAAGCTTCCAACTTTTTCCATAGTCATCAGTTACATATAGATACGGTGTAAAGTCACCAAGTTTATATCTAGTCCCAGCTACGTATGCTGTTCCAGTGTCAAACGAAGAAGCGTCAATACTATTTATCATCATCCAATCTGGCATCTTCTTTGGAGTTACGTTTTCCCAAGTAGTACCTCCATTTTTTGTTAAATAGATTAATCCGTCGTCGCTTCCTACCCACATTAGTCCTTCTTGAAGTGGAGATTCATCAACTGCAAAAATTGTTGCATAATATTCAACACCAGTATTATCTTGAGTTATTGGCCCACCTGAAGAGACAAGTTTAGATTTATCATTTCTAGTTAAATCTGGACTAATTGTTTCCCAACTATGTCCTTCATCTGTTGTAAGATGTACTTGATTTGAAAAAGTATATAGTTTAGATGAGTCATGCTTACTAAATGCTATAGGAAAATTCCAATTAAATCTGTATTTCATAGCTTCAGCTCCTTCTCCTAGTGTAGTGATTGGCCATACGTTAATTGTTCTTGAAGTTTGTTTTTCGTGATTTCTTCTTTGAAGAAAACCTAAATAACTTCCACCATAAACAATCTCATTATTATTTGGATCTATAGCTATATGCCCAGATTCTCCTCCTGCAGTACTTTCCCAATCATCTTCACCTATACTATATCCAAGACTTCTATGCCTTACTCTTTGAGTTGAATTATCCTGTTGGGCAACATATATTCTGAATGGAAAAGAGTTATCAGTTGTCACTCTATAATACTGTGCAGTTGGTTGATTATAATATGTACTCCAAGTTTTTCCTTTATCATATGAAACTTGAGCACCTCCATCGTCAGCTATAATAAGTCTATTGTTATCTTCAGGTGCTATCCATAAATCATGGTGATCTCCATGAGGAGCATAACTTGACTTAAAAGTTTTACCACCATCATCCGAGAAATGATAAGCTACATTCATCACATAAACACCATCGATATCTTGTGTATCTGCATATATCTTTGAATAATACCAAGCTCTTTGTCTAAGAGATCTGCTACTATTTGTGTAAGTCCAAGTATTTCCAGCATCATCAGATCTGTAAACGCCACCCTTATCTTGATTCTCAACTATAGCCCATACTCTTTCTGAGTTAACAGGCGACACAGTAACTCCGATCACACCAATTATGCCTGTAGGAAAACCTGTGTTTGTGCTAATCTTTGTCCAGCTTTCTCCACTGTCAATACTCTTCCAAAGATCTGATCCTTCACCTCCACTACTTAAACTCGAAGGTGTTCTCTGCACTCTCCATGTTGATGCATAAAGTACTCGTGAATTATTTGGATCAAGCACAATTTCAAATGCACCTGATAAATCATTAGCATAAAGTACTTTTTTCCAAGTCGTTCCTCCATCAACAGATTTGTAAACACCTCTATCCTGAGTAGGCTTGTATAGGTTTCCTAGCACAGCTGCATAAACTATATCATTATTGTTTGGGTCTATAACTATTCTTGGAATGTGTCTAGAGTTTGGAAGACCTGAAAAAGTCCATGTCTTTCCCGCATCTACACTTTTAAATACTCCATAACCAGATGAAACATTTCCTCTAATAGTTACCTCACCACCTCCAACATAAATTACATTTGGATCATTTTTAGCAATAGCAATTGAACCAACACTCCCTCCAAAAAATCCATCTGAAATATTTTCATAGGTCTCACCTCCATCTTCAGTTTTCCAAACACCACCTCCAGTTGCACCAAAATAAAATAGTTTTGGATTGCCTTCAACACCAACAACAGCTGCAGAACGTCCTCCTCTAAAAGGGCCTATCTCTCTATATTCAACTGATTCGTGTAGTGTTTCATCAAATGTTACTGAATTTTTTTTTGATTTTTTTTGAGAATAAACACTTGTGTTTGATGTTAAAACAGCAAGTCCTATTATCATTAATAGATTAAATATTTTTTTTATTTTCATAATTGATATATTTACAGATCCAAAGTAAAATAAAATATTTGAATATCATATATATATATAATACGATTATACTTTAATTAATATTTATGGATACCTACGCAAACATCTTATTAATAACAATCCCAATTTTTCTTGTTTTGATTTTTGTTGAAATATCATATGGTGTATGGAAGAATGACTTAAAGCATTCCTACATGGATACAATTTCAAGCTTAAGCTCAGGATTTACAAATCTATTGGTTGATATATTGGGGCTTGGTATAATTATATTCTCATATCCTTTCTTTTATGAGAGATTAAAAGTTATAGAACTTGAAGAAAGTATTCTTCTCTACTTTATTGCTTTTGTCTGTGTAGATTTTGCAAGTTATTGTCATCATAGGTTAAAGCATTCAATTAATATTTTTTGGAATATGCACGTTATACATCATAGTAGTGAAGAATTTAACCTTGCATGTGCACTTAGACAGAGTATAACTAATAACCTTGGTATTGGAATTCTATTTTTAGTTCCAGCAGCTCTTTTAGGAGTGCCTCCTAAAATGATAAGTATTCTTGGACCCCTACATCTCTTCGGTCAGTTCTGGTATCATACAAGACACATTGGTAAACTAGGTTGGCTTGAATATATTCTTGTTACCCCTTCTCAGCATAGGGTACACCATGCAATAAATAAAGAATATATTGATAAGAATTTAGCTGCAATTTTTTGTATTTGGGATAGAGCCTTTGGAACATTTCAAGAAGAGCTTGATGATGTACCTTGTGTTTATGGAACATTAAAGCCTGTAAGGACTTGGAATCCTATTTTAATAAATTTTCAGCATTTATGGTATCTAACTCAGGATGCATGGCATACTAGTAGCATCTTAGATAAAGCCAAAATCTGGTTTATGCCAACTGGATGGAGACCAAAAGATGTCGTTACAAAAATACCAAGAAGTAAAGTTGAGAATGTCTTTAATCAAGAAAAATATAAGTTTGAATATAGTTTTATCCATAAGGTCTTTGTTGGTTTCCATTTCCTGACCTTAAACATTGTACTGTATATATTCTTGAGCTCGTTTGCTAATTTGTCATTTGCAGATAAAACAGGTTATTTCTTATTAATATTCTCCACAATATTTAGCTTTTCATCAGTAATGGATGGATATAAATGGTCAATTAATTTTGAGTTTATGAGGATATTTTTGGGATTACTGATACTATATTTTCAGGAAGAATTATTTCTGACTTATAATTCATCAATGATTATGTTCTTATCTTGCTATTTAATAGTCTCAGCTATACTGAATTCATTAATACTAAGGTCAGTCCCTGATCGTATTAATTAATTAAATTCACAAATATATTTTTTAAAAAAAAAAATAATTTAAATTTGCAGCTAATTGGCCTATGGTGTAACTGGCAACACGTCTGGTTTTGGTCCAGAAGAGTCTAGGTTCGATCCCTAGTAGGCCAACAATTTTATTATATCAATAATTTATAATAAATTTGCCGAGCATTTTGATATCTCAGAGGCGACATTATGTCCCTCTTTTTTTTTAAATAAAGTTAAGTAAATGGAAAATATATCATTATTAGAATCCTTTTCTGAATTCAAAGACGAAAAGTTGATAGATAGAGTGACCTTAATGGTTATACTAGAAGAAGTATTTAGAAATACTCTTACTAGAAAATTTGGTACCGATGAAAATTTCGATATTATTATCAATCCAGATAAAGGAGATCTTGAAATTTGGAGAAATAGAATAGTTGTTAAAGATGGAGAAGTTGAAGATCCAAATGCTGAAATTGAACTCAAGGAGGCAGTAAAAATAGAACCAGATTTTGAAGTTGGAGAAGAAGTTTCTGAAGAATTTAAACTTATAGATCTTGGAAGAAGATCAATTCAATCACTAAGACAAAATCTTGTAGCTAAGGTTTTTGAGCACGATAGTAACAATACATTTAATCAGTTCAAGGATAGAGTTGGAGAAATATTTACAGCTGAAGTACATCATGTAAGAGCAAGAGAGGTTATTCTTTTAGATGATGATGGTAATGAATTGATAATGCCAAAGGATAAACAAATACCTAAAGATTTTTTTAGAAAGGGAGATAATGTTAGAGGTGTAATAGAAAATGTTGAGTTGAGAGGAAATAAACCAAGAATAATATTCTCTAGAACATCACCTCTTTTTCTGGAAAAACTATTTGAACAAGAAATTCCAGAAGTTTTCGATGGTCTAATTACTATAAAGAAAGCAGTAAGAATTCCAGGTGAAAAGGCAAAAGTGGCAGTTGACTCATATGATGATAGAATTGACCCTGTGGGTGCATGTGTGGGGATGAAAGGATCAAGAATTCATGGAATAGTTAGAGAATTAGGTAATGAGAATATAGATGTGATCAATTACACAAACAATAATCAGTTATTCATAACAAGAGCATTAAGCCCAGCAAAAGTTAACTCTTTAAATATTGATGAAGAGAAAAAAACAGTTCAGGTTTATCTTAATCCAGATGAAGTATCAAGGGCTATTGGAAAAGGAGGACACAACATACGACTTGCAGGAAGACTTACTGGATATGAAATCGATGTCTACAGAGAAGGTGCTGAAGAAGATGTTGAACTAACTGAATTCAAGGACGAAATTGATGCATGGGTTATTGAAGAATTTAGAAAAGTTGGACTTGACACAGCAAAGAGTGTTCTGGAATTAAGTGAAGAAGATCTTGTCAAAAGAACTGACCTTGAGGAAGAAACAGTCTCTGATGTATTAAAAATTTTAAAAGAGGAATTTGAAGATTAAATCACATATATGCCGTCACCAATAAGGTTAAATAAAGTACTTAAGGAATTAAATATATCTCTTGATAGAGCTGTTGAATTTTTGAGTTCAAAGAAAATTGAAATTGAACCAAGGCCAACATCAAAAATTGATCAAGATGTTTATGACTTATTGCTTGATGAATTTCAAACTGACAAATCTGATAAAGACAAATTAGAAGAAATTAATACAAAGAAAAGAAGAGAGTTAGAGGAGAAACAGGCAGAGGAGAAACAGTTAGAGGAGAAACAGGCAGAGGAGAAACAGGCAGAGGAAAATTTAGAGGTAAAGACTGAAAAGGTTGAGCCAGTTTCAGATAAAGCTTCTACTGATTCTGTTGAAAATGAAAA
>CACJMJ010000009.1 GCA_902594485.1 uncultured Bacteroidota bacterium | reverse complement strand
TAAACAACCCAGTAGAAGTAGCTAGATATGAACTTCCTGGACACGGGTCTCATAATTACTGGATTGAGGATGATATACTATATGTTGCTATGTATACAGGAGGTGTTAGGATAGTTGATATTAGCGGAGAGCTTATGGGGGACCTTTTTAGACAAGGACGTGAAATAGGGCATATTAATACTGCAAATCCAAATGGATATATTCCTAACGCTGCCATGACTTGGGGTGCACAGCTCCATAAGGGACATGTTTTTTATTCAGACCATAATGGTGGAATAGGATCTTCAAAAGTACTTCCGACTAAGCCAGATCAGTCTAAAGTAAACGAGTATTTAACAAGACCAAGAATAATAGATTAAATTATGCGAACACTTTACTCACTTTTAGCACTTTTAATTTTAAATACAGGTTTTTCGCAGGACTATTATGTTTATGTTGCAGCTGAGTCTGATGACCAGGTTTCTGTATTGAAATTTGATGGTAAAGAAATTATAGAAACAGATAGAGTTTCAGTTGGGATAATGCCTACAGAAAACGAGGGTCCACATGGAATAACTGTAGACCCAAATGGTAAATATTGGTATTTATCACTTGCGCATGGAAGTCCAAACGGATCAGTTGTAAAGTATTCTACCGAAAATAATGAGCCATTATCAAAGGTTGAGTTAGGCCTTTTTCCTGCTACAATGCAATTATCAAAAACAACAGGTCTTCTTTATGTTGTAAATTTCAATTTACATGGCCTAATGAAGACAAGTACTGTTTCTGTTGTAGATCCAGAGTATATGGTAGAGATAACTAAAATTAAAACAGGGATTATGCCCCATGGATCAAGAATGTCTCCTGATGGTAATCTTCATTACTCTGTTGCAATGATGTCTGGAGAGCTCTTTGAAATTGATGCAGTTGACTTGAGTGTAAAAAGAATCTTAAGCCTTGATAATAACACTCATCATAGAAATGCAATGCACCACTCTAAACTTAAACCAACATGGGTAACCCCATCTCCATCAGGTCATGAATTATATATTGCTGCTAATGGATCTGATAATATTTACATAGTTGATACAAATAAATGGAAGGTAAAAGAAGTTTATAAAACAGGAAAAGGACCATATAATATTGCAGTCTCGCCAGATGGCGAAAAGCTTATTACTACCCTAAAAAATGAAGGGGCTGTGTCAATATGGTCGTTGAAAAACAGAGAACAGATCTCAAGAATCAAAACAACGACAAGTATTCCACATGGCGTTGTAGTTTCCCCGGACAACAAGTACGCTTTTGTATCAGTAGAGGGTGTTGGTGGAGAATCTGGGAAGGTTGACGTTATCAACCTTGAGCAATTAAAGCTAGTAGCTTCAGCTGAAGTTGGAAAGCAAGCGGGTGGAATTGCTTTTTGGAAAATTGCAGATTAGTTTAAATGGAAAGCTTTGCGGAATGGGGATATTATGGACTTTTCATAGCTAGCTTTATAATATGATAAATTCAGAAAAAACCAGAGAATACTTTCCCTCTTTAAACAGGGTGAATGAGTCTAATCAGCAAATTATATACCTAGATGGTCCGGGTGGTACGCAAGTTCCTATTCAAGTAATTGAGGCAATTTCCAAATATTATTTAAGATCAAACGCAAACACACACGGAGAATTTATTACAAGTAAAGAAACAGACTCTATTATGGATAATCTCCGATTTAAAGTTGCCGCCATGCTAGGAGCAAAGAGTCCTAACTCAATTTCAATTGGTCAGAACATGACAACATTAAACTATAGTTTGGCAAGGGCTTTATCAAAAAAATTTAAAGAAGGAGACGAGGTAATAGTCACTGAGCTAGACCATGAAGCAAACAGAGGTCCATGGATGATATTAAAAGAGGTAGGTGTGAAAATTATTGAAGTTAAGTTAATGCAAAACGGAACGCTGGACTACTCTGATTTTAAAAATAAGATAAATGAGAAAACAGTGATGGTTTGTATGGGTATGTCTTCAAATGCATTAGGAACATTAAATAATTTTATAAAGGTTAAAGAATATCTAAAAGGGCGAGAGTGTTTCTTTTTATTAGACGCTGTTCATTATGCTCCTCACTTTTCAATTGATGTAGAAAAGCTTGGTTGTGACTTTATGTTGTGTTCAGCTTATAAGTTTTACGGTCCGCATATAAGTTTTCTTTACTCAAGACCGGGTGTTTTAGAAAGTCTTGACCCGGATAGACTAGTGGTTCAAGATCAGGAAGCGCCCTACATAATTGAGACAGGTACACTAAACCATGCCTCATGCGCAGGTGTGTCAGCTGCCATCGACTTTATTTCAACTCTTGGAGAAGGGGAGTCATATAGAGAAAAATTGGAAAGTGCATACCTACACATCAGTGACCATGAGTTTAATCTTGCAAAATATCTTTATGAATCATTAGATGGATTTGACAAAACAACAGTTATTGGTCCTGATTTTTCTACAAGAGAAAGAACGCCGACTGTTTCATTTGTTCATTCTGACCACTCTCCTCAAGAGGTCTGCGCATCCCTAGCTAAGCATAATATATGCGCTTGGGACGGGCACTTCTATGCTCTCAAAGCAATTCAGGAATTAGGTCTAGAAAGTAAAGGGGGCGTTACAAGGCTTGGTATTTCTTTATATAATACAAAAAATGAGATAGACACTGTAGTTGAGGCTATTAAAGCTATTTAGTTTATTTTCTTAATTTTTTAAAAAACCAGTTTTGAAAAACTTTTTGTGTTTCTTTTTGAGCTAGGTTCAAATCTTGTATGTTCAAAAACTTTACCTCTTTTTTTGCATCTATAGATTGCAATAACTTACTAAGCTGTTCAGGAGACAGCTTTTTAGATTTCTCAATCTCAATTAATTTATTAGTTGATGATTCTAAATACAGGTTTTCTCTAATTAGTAGGTGCCAACAAAGACTGTAAGGCATAAATTGTTCTGGGTTTCTAAACCTGTGTTTTATCTGACTTTCAAGTCTCTGAGGAAATTTGTTATAAAAGTCTTTAATTATTGATTTTTTTTGAGGTCTACCGCAATGATAAGATTTAAAATATTTGCTATTAAAACCGGCAATGTTAGCTGCTTTTGATTGTGAGGCATTGAAGCTAGGCCTCATATTGAAAAAGCTTTTAATTTTTTGTGAAATAATTTTAATGGGCTTTTTATTATAAGTTTTTACCCAGTTTCCAGTTAAAACAGCTTTATCGCCAACAAACCAATCTTCCGGATTTGTTTTTTTTATAAGAAACATATCATCATTAAAATATATGAACTTTTCAGACAGATCTTTAATCCTGAAAAGTAAAGCATCTATTGATCTAATATTGAATGTTGGAAGAAACTCTATGTTGTCACGAAATATTTCTTCATGATCAACAATTTTAATCTTTTCTTTGGAAACAATATGCTTAACGCTGTCTAAGTTTGGAGACTGTTTGTCGGTCACAATAAAGATTTTTCTTATAAAGGGCGCATATTTCACAATAGACGCGACACATAGATTAATTTCATTTGCTTGAAGATATTGCCTCTTTATTGTGTCGTTATTGGATAGATATTCTTTGAGTTTTCTTTGATAGTTTGGTTCTGAACCATCCACCCATGTTATTACTGCATCAATTTTTTCCATCTAAACAAAATAAAAAAGCTTATTAATTGGTGTTTTTAAAGACTCGGCAATCCTCATGGCTATATCTAGTCCAGGCACAAATTTGTTTTTTTCTATTGATATTATAGTCTGCCTGCTAACCCCAGTCATTGAGGCTAAGTCTTCTTGTGTTAAGTTTGCACCTTTTCGATAATCTTTAACTCTATTTATAAGCATATGTAAAATAAACTTTACAAATATAATAAATATTTATGTAAAATAAACTTTACATAATTAAACTTTTTTATAATTTGTAAAGTAAGCTTTACATATTAAATGTATAGTTTGTTTTACATTATACAAAAAGATGTTAAAGAATAATTAAAACTATTTTATAAACAGTCTTCAAGGGTTGATTTTTCTAGTTTTATGCAAAATTTTAATACATGAAAAAATTAATCGCTTTATTAATGTTTGTCTCACTGGTTTCATGTAACATGAATTCAAACAAAACAGCAGAGACTAATGATGTGGCAATGACTGCTGCTGACGCAACCTATAATATTGTACAAGATGAAAGTAGCCTTATGTGGACTGGACGTGAAGTTTCAACAAGCTCTCACTACGGAACTATTAATTTTACATCTGGACAATTTGAGATTGCAGATGGTCTAATTTCACAAGGAGAATTTCTTGTAGATATGACATCTATTACTGTTCAAGACTTAACAGGAGGAAGTAAAGAAAGATTAGAGGGTCACTTAAGATCAGATGATTTCTTTTCAGTCGAATCTTTCCCAACAGCACATTTGTATATTTCAAGCTCTGAAGTAATTTCAAATGGAAAATGGATGGTTAATGGATTTTTAACTATTAAAGACATTTCACATCCGGTATTATTTGAAATGGTAAATACCGAGGATGGATGGAATGCTAACCTTGTTTTCGATCGTTCTAAGTATAATGTAAAATTTAGATCCGGAACATTTTTTGAAAACCTTGGGGATAAGCTTATATACGATGATATTGAACTAAAAATTAACTTAAAAACTTCATAATATGAATTCTAATAGACCTAGATGTGGCTGTGGAAACACTCAAAACCCAGAAGGATTTTGTGATGGTTCTCACAGTAATCAATAATGAGTAAATTACTTGCTTTTGGGGCTTCTTCCTCAAAAAACTCAAAGAATAAAAAATTAGCCTCTTATGTTGCCAAAAGAATGGCTCCAAAAGAGGCTATTCTTGTTGACTTAAATGAATTTGAAATGCCTATTTACAGTGAAGATAGAGAAGAAGAAACAGGTATTCCAGATAAAGCATATGAGTTTAAAAAATTAGTTAATGAAAGCATTGGGATAATTATTTCACTTGCTGAGCATAACGGTTCCTATACCTCGGCATTCAAAAACATATACGACTGGATCTCTGTAATCGAAAAAACCGTATGGAGTAATAAGCCTTTAATTTTATTATCAACTAGCGATGGACAGAATGCAGGGATTACAGTTCTTCAAACAGCCGTATCTCGTTTTTCTCGACAAAGTGCTCTAGAGATTCCTCATTTTGCTCTTCCTAAGTTCAATGAAAACTTTTCTGACACTGATGGAATTACAGATAAAAAATTAAGTGAAGAGCTAGATAAACAGATAAGTATATTTTCTGGTCAGGTTGAAAATCTACTTAATTCCAGTAATAATTAGTGTCCCATTCCATTCACCTTCTTTACCAAAGCACCAAGACTCTATATTAACAAAACCTGCTGTTTTGAAAAAGTCTAACCATGTGTTTTCTGAGAATAATTGCATGATACTTATTGATGTCTCTTCCTTCCAGTTGTTTGATGGTTTGTTTTCTTTATAATGGTCAATACCCATAATCAATCGACCTCCTTCGTTTAGCCAATTGTTATAAATATGATTTACAAGAATTTCAGGTTTTTTAAAATAATAAAAAACTTCCATTGAGTGAACGATATCAACTTTTTCTTTAGGATTCCAATCTAATAAGTCAGAGCAGAAGTAATTATTTTTTTTATCCAGTCTTTTTGCTTTTTCAATCATTTGTATTGACCCGTCTACACCAATTGCTTGTTTACATCTTGGATCAGAGGAAATCCCTCGGACAACCCAACCATTTCCACAACCAGCATCTATAAAACTATAATTATCAATCCCTTTAGTTGAATATTCAATCATATTTTCAACAGATGCAGAGTGGTTTTTCTCCATACCTTCATCTTTTCCACTTAAAACCCAATTACTAAAAACTTTTATAGGAGACTCCATCTAATCGACAGTAATTAATTTGTGGGTTATAATGGAGTTACAAATAGAAACAATATAAAGGTTAGAATTATTTAAGTCATCAATTTGATCATAGTAGTCTTCGTTAATAAGATTATTCACAAATTCAGGTATTGTATTACTATGACCAACAACAACAGTGTTTTCTCCCTCACTTGAATTTATAAAATCTTTATAAATAATATCATCAGAAGAATATATGAGTATTTCTAAACTATTATTTTCGGCAAGAGGCTTAACTGTTTTCACGGTCCTTTTGTAATTCGTAGAATATATTTTAGAGATGTCTTTATCAAAGAAATATTGTTTCCAATTTTCAGCTCTTATAAAACCATTATTATTAAGATCTGGATCGCGATCTGATTTATCAGTTCTTACTTTTTCAGCATGTCTAATAAGGTAAATGTTAGAACACTTTTCAGTTGACTGATCAAATGAAATAAATAAGAGAAGAACTAATATTTTTAAAATACTCAAAGTATTATTTTTCTTCTACTTATAGCATAAATTAAATATGCAATAATCATTACAAGGGGTTCCCAAATCAATAGATAGTAGGGCCACTCTCCAATTACAAGAGGGTTGCTTACCTCTGGGGCGGCATTAACATACATATAATTTGAGTCTAATAGAAAATTAATTGGCATTATGATTGCCATTAAGATATTAAGGTGAATCCAAATTTTAAACCAAGAAAATTTAGGAAGCTTAAGGTCTAAATGAAGAAACATAAAAATTGGCAGAACTATGATTAAACTATGAGAAACATAATAGTTTAAATAGTATCTTAAAGATCCGTCAAAATAGTTCATCTGCGGTGTCAAAATTGCCATTATACCACCGATAACTCCTGTATAATAAACAAATTGAAAAAGCTTATCTTTTTTCTTTATAAAAGGAAGAATACAACATATTAGGGAAGATATTCCACATAATTGAATAGGTAAATTATATTGAACATCCCATGTGCCACTCATAATATATCCTCCATTTTCAGTTATAAAATCAAGAATCATTATGACCCCAATAAGATATGTAACCTGAATTTTCTGTTTTCTGTTTAAAAACCTAGCAACGATTAGAGGAACAGAAATAAACACCAATGAAAAAAGAGTCCAAGTTTTCCACTCATCTGTCATAAACTCAACAACATAAATTGGGATTGGATTTTCTTCCATACTAAAGTGGTTTTTTCAAATGTATAAAAACTATTTAACTAAGATTATAATAGAATGAGTTTCTCAATAATTCAAGACTTTTTGGTATGGCAGTGTTAGCATCTTCATTTCCCTCAAACTCAAGAGAGATATATCCTTTGTAATTGTTTTTCCTCATTAACTCACCTATCGACTTATAATCAATATTAATTTGATCAAAAGCTGGCCATTTTGCACCTCCATAGTATGTTTTTGCCTGAATCAAACAGGTATGCGGGGCTAAATCAGCTAGTTGCTCTTCTCTATTATCAAAGAAATTACCTGTATCTAATGTAACACTTAACCATGGAGAGTTTATAGCATTGACAATTTTCATTACCCCTTTAGAAGTTAAACCTAAACCCCAGTGGTTTTCAAGACCGAGAACGACACCACACTTTTCTGCTGTTGGAATACACTGTTCAATAGAATCAATAACCCATTTGAAGCCTTCTTCCTGTGTATATCCATCAATTATAGACTCTACACCCTTGTTGTCCATCAGAACATCAAATTCTGATTTATCTCCAATCGGTTTTGTTGTTCCCCACCTTCCGGTATTAATTCTAATAGTAGGAATTCCCAGAGAATATGCCACTTCAATCTGATGCTTTGTTAATTCAATATTTTCTTTTCTTTTTGATGCATCAGGACTAACAAAACTTTGATGGGTTGAGAGTCCCATGATATCTAAACCTGAATCAAATGCTCTTTTTTTAAGTCTTTGTAAATAATTATTTTTCTCTGACTCCATCTGAATAAGTAGTAATTCTATTCCATCGAATCCAAATTCAGAGGCTTTATCAATACAATATTCAATTGGAGTTTCTCGTCCATTAAATTGCCAAAAAGAGTAAGTTGACACACCAATAGGATTATGTTTAATTTTTTTTAATGATAAGTTGTTGCTACTTTCTGGCTTATTAAAGCTAACCAGAGGGGCACCTATTGTAGCAGCAGCAACAGATTTAATTAAAGATCTTCGTTTCATAAGTTGTAAATTAATAAAAGGAATTGGTTTTTTGCCTAAATTTAGTTTCAAATTAATTCTAAACTAAAATCAAAAAAATGAAAAAATTATTTTTACTTATAGCAATCCTTGCAGTAGGATCAATATCTGCTCAAGGTAATGGCGACTTTGTTTCTTTTCAATTTGTCAAGACAACACCAGGTGAACAATATAACGTTATATTGAATGAAAAATGGAAAGAGCTTCATCAAATGAGAATAGATGAGGGAACAATTACTGGATGGGATACCTGGTGGAGAGTAGGTGCCACACCAGAATCTGATTGGAATCTTTTAATTGTAACAGTTGCAAGACACCCAGACAGTCTTAATGCAAATGTAGGAGTACCAAAAATGAGACCTGAATATAGTGAAATGGACAGAGAAATCTTCCTAGAAAAGAACGCTAAAGCAAGGACTCTAGTTTGGCAAAATGTTTATGTAAATAAAGGATTAAACTTTGCTGGTAATAATGGTGAAACACCTGCGGTACCTCAAGTTGCTGTAATCAATCCAATGAAGACAGATTATTCTAATGATGCTAAATATGAGGCATTAGAAAACAGTCTTAACTCAGGAGATTTAGGCCCAAGATTAGGCTGGGGATTATTAAAGAGGATAGATAATTATGGAGACGACATCCATCATAATTATATGACAGTTGATTTTTATGAAAACATGTCTGATTTAATGCTCTCTCGAGTTCCTACTCAGAATGCTAATCGACAGCTCCAAGAAGTTGTTAAAATGAGAAAGCATGTAAGTAGTATAAGACTATGGTCAGGCATTTCATTGAGACCAACACAATAACTCCAAAAAACAACTCTTCAAAAAACCCCTCATTTGAGGGGTTTTTTTATTTTTGATACTATGAGAAATACTGTGGCGCTTATTATATCTCTTATTCTTTTAGTTGGCTGTTCTTTTAACCCTGATCCTATTAGATCAGCTTTTAAAGAAGATGACTTTTTAAGAAGTATTATAAAAGACAAGGATAACTATGAAATACAAATTCTTTACACAGAAGTTTCAAAAAACAGTATTGGACAAAGTGAATTTTCAGATTTTCAGTTTCAATTAAATGACGAAAAATATTTTTATCCAGCAAGCACAATAAAGCTTCCTATTGCAGTTATGGCTCTTTCAAAAATTAATGAGTTGAGGGCTGACGGGTCAACTATTACTCCTAAATCTAAAATCAAACTTTCTCTAATAAATAATAACCAAGAAATTATTTTAAAGGACTCAATTACCTCTTTTCAGAATTTAATTGCTGATGTTTTCCTAGTTAGTGATAATTCGTCCTCAAACGTCCTAATTGATTTTATAGGTTATAATTATTTTAACTCATCTATGAGTAATTCAGGGTTTGAAAACACTTATTTAAATCATAAGTTTAATCCTGATCCTTTTGTAGATTCAACATGGATAATTAGCACTCTAGATAATGAGATAATATCATCTAATGCAAATCAAATTCCTGTTTTAGCTAGTAGTAATATTTCTAATTTAAAAAAAGGTGAAAAAAGATTTATTGATGGAGAAATAAAAAATGAATCACTAGATTTTTCATCTAAGAACAGATCATCATTGACAGATATGCATAACATAATAAAGAATCTAATTTATCCTGAAATTTCCATTACCAATTTTAATTTAAATGTCGAAGACTATGATTTCTTAAGGTATTGGATGAGTAGATTTACCTATGAAGATCTTGGAGCTAAATACATTGGGGATGCTAAATTCTTTAAATCTTATAATAAATTCTTTATTCATGGTACTGATACAATTTTAAACAATACTGATATAAGGGTATACAACAAGATTGGACAGGCATATGGAACATCAACCGATAGCGCATATATTAAAAATTATAAAGAAGATGTTGAGTTTTTTTTAACTGCAACTATTTATACAAATAAAAACAAAATAATAAATGACAACATTTATGAGTATGGAGATACAGCGATTCCTTTTTTATCAAAATTATCAAACACTCTCTATAAAAATCTTTTAGATTAGTCTTTAACTAAACCAAGATCAACTAATCTTTTATAAAGAAAATCTCCCGCTGTTATATCCTCAAACCCTTTTGGATTATTTTCATCAATACATGAATCAATACAATTAAGAGGCATCTCTAGTCTTGGATGCAAGAAAAAAGGAATGGAATACCTAGAGCTATTCCAAAGATTTTTTGGAGGATTTACAACTCTATGTATAGTTGATTTTAGTTTATTGTTTGTATGTCTAGATAACATATCTCCAATATTGACAATAATTTCATCATCTTCAGCTATTGCGTCAACCCATTCTCCTTGATTATTTAACACCTGCAGCCCTCTACCTTGGGCCCCCATCAAAAGTGTAATTAAATTAATATCACCATGAGCAGCAGCCCTTTCTGCTTTTTTTGGTTCTTCAGTAATAGGAGGATAATGAATTGCTCTTAGAATGGAGTTACCATTAAATATATGTTTATCAAAATATGTTTCTTCCAAATTTAAATAACAAGCAATTGCTCTTAAAATATGTCTTCCAGTGTCCTCAAGTAGCTCATAGGTTTTTTGACCAATCTTGTTGAAATCATCAAGCTCTTCTACTATAATATTTTCAGGATATTTATTCTCTAATTCAGGTTCATTCTTAACATACTGTCCAAAATGCCAAAACTCTTTTAAATCACCTACATTTTTTCCTTTTGCATGTTCTTTACCAAAAGGAGTAAAACCTCTTTGGCTGGCAAGACCTTTAATAATATATTTAGACTTAACACTATCTGGAAGATTAAAAAATTGTTTAACCTCTTTGTATAATGAGTCTTTTACTTCATCATTAAGTAAGTGTCCCTTAACTGCTACAAAACCAATCTCACTAAAACCTTTTCCAAGATCTTTTATAAATTTATCTTTGCTGTTAGCATCACCGGATAAATAATCATTCAAATTTACTTGAGGAATTCTGCTCATTTTAAGTTTTTTTGGTAATTATTTTTGAAATATACTTACCCAATATGTCAAATTCTAGATTAACCAAGCTTCCTGATTTAATGTTTTTAAAATTTGTGTTTTCGTAAGTGTAGGGAATAATAGCTACAGAGAAAGAATCAGATGATGAATCAACAACAGTCAGGCTAACACCATTAATAGTTATTGAGCCTTTCTCTACTGTAACATTTTCTTTATTATGTTTAAAAACATATTTCCAACTACCATTGGTCTCTTGAACCTCAGAACATATTGCAACTTCATCAACATGACCTTGAACAATGTGCCCGTCAAATCTTGAATTGACTGACATTGACCTCTCGATATTAACAATATCTCCAGGAATTAGCTTACCAAGATTGCTTCTGTTTAGGCTTTCTTCAATAACTGTTACAGTATAAACATCATCTTCAATACCAACTACGGTTAGACATACTCCATTATGACAAAGGCTCTGGTCAATTTTTAATTCTTTGGTTATAGAGGACTCTAAAGAGAGATTTAGATTACCCTTTTCTTTTTCAACTTTTTTAACCGTTGCTAAACATTCTATAATCCCGGTGAACATTATTATCTTTATTTTTGCTCAGTAAAATTAGTAATTAAATTAACTAGTGGTAAAATCAAAAAAAATTAATGTTGGAATTTCTATAGGGGATCCTAATGGTATTGGAATTGAGGTTATGCTAAAAGCTTTATCTGATAGGCTTTCTAACGATAATTGTAATTATATAATTTATTCTTCACATGAATTAATTATAAATCAGAAAAAAGATTTAAACATTAATACCCTTCCTATAAAAAAAATAGAAAGTTTTGATGAAATATCTCATGACTCACTAAATATTAAAGAAGTCTTTACGGAATCAAACTATGAATTTGGGGTAGTTGATAAACAAGTTTCTCAAAAAGCAATTATATCATTTAAAGAAGCTGTAAAAGACGCCAATGAAAAAAAAATAGATGTTTTAATAACTTCGCCAATCGATAAAAATCTATCTTACTCTGAATCGTTTAAACATTCAGGCCACACAGATTATTTAAGACACTATTTTAATGAAGATCCAATTATGTTAATGGTTTCTAAGAAACTTAAAGTGGGATTACTAACTGAGCACATAGCACTAAAAGATGTTGTCCGTAATATTACAGTTGAAAAAACAACTAAGAAATTAAAACTCTTATGCCAAGTCTTAAACAAAGACTTTGGTATAATTAAACCAAAGATTGCAGTTCTTTCAATTAATCCACATGTTGGAGATAACGGTGTAATTGGAACTGAAGATCAAAAATTATTAACTCCAGCTATAAATGAGTTAAATCAAAAGGAAGATATAATTTACGGTCCGTTTTCTGCTGACACTTTTTTTTGTAATAATAATTATACTAAATATGATGCTATTCTAGCAGTATATCATGACCAAGGATTAATCCCATTTAAGACCATTTCTTTTGGTGAAGGGGTAAACTATAGTGCAGGTCTTCCTATTATTCGAACTTCTCCGGATCATGGTACAGGCTTCAACATTGCCGGAAAGAGTATTGCAGACCCATCTTCTTTTAAACACGCTTTAAAATTAGCATTGGACATATACGAGCTAAGAAATAAGATAGTTTAACATTAAATAGATAAATTTTTATAAATTTGCCGCTCAATAGTTAAGTGATGAAATCGCTTTCGCCATATTTGATAAAGTTTTCAGGTTTGAAAGAAGGGATACATCTCTTTAACTATGAACTAGGAAATAAGTTCTTTAAAAATTTTGACTATTATGATTTTCTTGATGCTAAGCTTTTTGCTAAGCTTGAGTTAGAGAAACAGTCTACGCTTTTAAACCTTAAGTTTTCATTTAATGGTGAAATTGAGGTTCAGTGTGATGTTTCTATGGAAAGTTTTAATCTTGACTTGGAGACTGAACATGCAGTTGTCGTGAAGTTTAAAGATGATATAATCTCTACAGATGATAAAGTTATATTCATGCCAGCGGGTTCACACAGTATTGACGTTTCTCATTTAATTTACGAAAGTATAATTTTAGCAGTTCCTCAAAAAAAGGTTCATCCAGGAATAGAAAACGGTTCATTAAAATCAGAAATAGTTGAAAAACTAGAAGCACTAAAACCTAAAAAGAATTTTAAAGAAAAAACTGACCCTAGGTGGGACAAATTAAAAGATTTATTATAAATGGCACATCCAAAACGTAAAATATCTAAAACTAGAAGAGATAAACGTAGAACTCATATTAAAGCTGAGAAACAACAGATTTCAATATGTCAGGCTACAGGTGAGTCACACCTATATCACAGAGCTCATTGGCACGAAGGAAAGCTTTATTATAGAGGAAAAGTTTTAGTTGATTCTTTAGAATCATAAAAAACTAGTATCTTAAATTATCAATTTAATTGTCTAATGACATAATTGATGTTAGTATGATATCTAACAAGACAAAAAAAATAAAAGCCGCTATTACTGCAATTGGTGGTTATGTTCCAGAAGACTTTATTTCCAATAAAGATTTAGAAAAAATGGTTGACACTAATGATGAGTGGATAACTGCAAGGACTGGAATTAAAAAAAGAAGAATACTAAAAAAAAAGGGGAAAGCTACATCCTACTTAGCCGTAAATGCAGCGAACGACCTTATTAATAAAAAGGAATTAGACCCAAATACCATAGATTTAGTGATTGTGTCTACAATAACTCCAGACTTTCACGGAGCATCAACAGCTCCAACAGTTGCATCCCAAATAAACGCCTCTAATGCATATGCATTTGATATTAATGCTGCATGTTCTGGATTTTTGTTTGGAATGTCAACGGCAACTAGCTATATTGAATCTGGTAGATATAAAAAAGTTCTTTTAATTGGAGCGGACATGATGTCTTCAATAGTTGATTATACAGATAGATCTACTAGTATTTTATTTGGAGATGGAGCGGGTGCAGTTTTGATTGAACCTAGTGATAATGACTTTGGATGGGAGGACGAATTTTTGAGATCAGACGGAATTGGTGCAGAGTGGTTAAAAATCAAAGCAGGAGGATCACTATACCCTACTTCAAAAGAGACTTTTGAAAAAAAATGGCATTATATTACACAAGACGGAAAGACTGTTTTTAAATCAGCAGTTTCAGAAATGGCAAATGCAACAGAGCAGATTATTATTAGAAATAATCTTGATCCAGATGAAATAAAGTATTTATTGCCTCATCAAGCTAATAAAAGAATTATTGATGCTACCGCAGAAAAGATTAATTTAGATAAAAATAAAGTATTAATGAATATCGAAGAATATGGGAACACAACAGCAGCAACAATACCCCTGCTAATGCATGACTATGAGAATAATTTCAAAAAAGGAGATAAAATTATTCTTGCCGCTTTCGGAGCTGGTCTTACTTGGGGTGCAGCATATTTAACATGGGCCTATAATTAAAATAAAAAGCATGGATATAAAAGAAATACAAAACCTAATAAAATTTGTTTCAAAATCTGGTGTCGAGGAAGTAAAAATTGAAAGAGAGGATTTTAAAATAACAATTAAAACAAAGAAAAACATACCACAGCAAATAGTTGTTGAAGAATTACCAAATAAAATAAATATTCCAACACAGGTTGCAGTTCCAGTTAGTCAAGAAATTGCTCAAGAAAAAACTTCAGATGTTGAGGTCTCTAAAACTGAAGATTCAAATCATATAATAATCAAGTCCCCTATCATTGGAACTTTTTACAGGAAACCATCACCGGATAAGCCTTCATTTGTCGAGGTTGGACAAAATATAGCTGAAGGAGATGTTCTCTGTGTCATTGAAGCAATGAAGTTATTTAACGAGATAGAATCTGAGGTATCAGGAAAAATTGTTAAAATTCTTGTTGAAGATCAAAGTCCTGTTGAGTTTGATCAACCGCTATTTGTTATCGATCCATCATAAAAAATGTTTAAAAAAATATTAATTGCTAATAGAGGAGAAATTGCTATGCGTGTCATTAGGACATGTAAAGAAATGGGTATTAGTACTGTAGCTGTTTATTCTAAAGCTGATGAGGAAAGTTTACATGTCCGATTTGCTGATGAGGCAGTTTGTATTGGTCCTGCTGTCAGTAATGAATCATATTTAAAACCAGCAAATATTATTGCAGCAGCAGAGATAACAAATGCTGATGCAATTCATCCTGGCTATGGTTTTTTGTCGGAGAATAGTAATTTTTCAAAAATATGCGAGGAGCATAAAATAAAATTTATTGGAGCTTCACCTTCAATGATTGAAGCAATGGGAGATAAGGCAACAGCTAAGAAAACAATGCAAAAAGCTGGAGTACCTGTTATTCCTGGTTCAGATGGTCTTGTTCCAACTTTGGAAGATGCTCAAAATATTGCTCTCGAAATAGGCTATCCTGTAATGTTAAAAGCAACCGCTGGAGGAGGAGGTAAAGGTATGAGAATGGCAAATGATCCAAATGATTTGATGAAAGCATGGGAGGTTGCAAGACAAGAATCTAAATCAGCTTTTGACAATGATGATATGTATTTAGAAAAATTTATAGAAGATCCACGACATATTGAAATTCAGATTATGGCTGATTCTAAGGGTAAAGCCTGTCATCTATCAGAAAGAGACTGTTCTATTCAAAGGCGTCATCAGAAATTAATTGAGGAGACACCTTCACCCTTCATGACTAAACCGTTGAGAAAAGCTATGGGTGAAGCGGCTGTAAAAGCAGCTGAATATATAAAATATGAAGGAGCTGGAACTGTTGAGTTTCTTGTTGACAAGCATAAGAATTTTTATTTTATGGAGATGAACACTAGAATTCAAGTAGAACATCCAATTACTGAACAAGTAATAGATTATGACTTAATAAGAGAGCAAATAAAAGTAGCAGCTGGTGAACCAATAAAGGGTAAGAATTATTTTCCAAAATTATGTTCAATAGAATGTAGAATAAATGCAGAAGATTCTGAAAATAATTTCATGCCTAACCCAGGAAAGATTTATAATCTTCATTTTCCTGGTGGGCATGGAGTAAGAATTGACACCCATGTATATAGTGGTTATGTAATTCCTCCTTATTACGATTCAATGATTGCTAAACTGATTACAACTGCTCAGACTAGAGAAGAGGCAATAAACAAGATGAAAAGAGCTTTGGATGAATTTGTTATTGAAGGAGTAAAAACAACTATCCCATTTCATAAAAAAATGATGGAGCATCCAGACTTTATATCAGGAAATTATACCATAAGATTCATGGAGTCAACGGAAGTCTAGGACTTTACTATACCCATCTCAATTAATTTTTCAGCTATTTGAATAGTATTTGTAGCAGCACCTTTCCTAAGATTATCTGAAACAATCCAAAGGTTTAATCCACTTTTTATACTAAAATCTCTTCTAATTCTTCCTACAAAAACTTCATCTTTGTTTGAAGCGTTAATTGGCATTGGATATATGTTTTTTTCTGGCTCATCCTCAACAATTAATCCGGGAGAACTTCTTAAAACATTCAATACTTCTTCAAGGTTAAATTCATCTACAAATTCAATATTAACAGACTCACCGTGACAGAGTTCTATAGGCACTCTGACTGCAGTAGATGTAATCTGAATACTATTATCATTTAATATTTTTCTAGTCTCATTGATTAGTTTATTCTCTTCTTTAGTGTAACCCCCCTCTTCAAATACGTCGCAATGTGGTAAAAGATTTTGATCAATGGAATAAGGGTAAACTTTTTCAGAGTTAGAGCCATTTCTCTCGCTATATAACTGGTCTATTGCATTTTTACCTGTACCAGACACAGACTGATATGTAGATATTACAAGACGTTTAATCTTGAACTTTTTGTGAAGAGGAGCTAGAACAACAAGCATCTGCATTGTAGAGCAATTGGGATTGGCTATTATATAGTCATCTTTAGTTAAAGTCGCTGAATTTACTTCACTAACTATTAGCTTTTTTGTCGAATCCATTCTCCAAGCAGAAGAGTTATCTACAACTCGTGTTCCGTTCTCTGCAAATTTAGGAGCCCATTCCTGTGAGGTTGAACCTCCAGCTGAAAAAAGTGCAATGTCGGGCTTCATTGCTACAGCTTCAGTTAATGAGACTATACTATATTCTTTACCTTGAAATTTAATCTTATTCCCAACAGATCTTTCCGAGGCAACTGGTATAATTTCAGTAACAGGGAATTTTCTTTTATCTAACAGATTGAGCATAACAGTTCCAACAACCCCAGTTGCACCAATAACAGCTACTTTCATATTTATTTATTTTTGTTCATTTTTTTATAAAATACTGAACGACTTAAAGGTTCATATTTATCTTTTTCTCCAATAACCACTATGTCTTTTTTCTTATTTTTTCTGTAACTATAGTTTGCAATGTTTCCTGATTTTTTACAGACTGCATGAACTTTTGTAACATATTCTGAAACGGCCATTAAATTTGGCATCGGTCCAAAAGGGTTGCCAAGATAGTCCATATCCAACCCCGCAATTATAACTCTAATGCCACTATTGGCTATCTTATTACAAACGTTTACTATTTGATCATCAAAAAATTGAGCTTCATCTATGGCAACAACATCACAATTATTAACTTTCTCCAAGATCTCATTCGAAGAGTTTACTTCTATACATTCAAGCTTACTTTCATCATGTGATTCAATAAAACTTTTACTTCTCGAGTCAATAATAGGTTTAAAGACTTTGATGTTTTGATTAGCAATCTTTGCTCTCTTAATACGCCTAATAAGCTCTTCAGTTTTTCCTGAGAACATTGATCCACATATAACCTCGATCCATCCGAATTGTTCATTGTTATATGCTGGATTTTCTAAAAACATTTTGTAATTTGATTTATAATACAAACAAATTTATCAAAAAGTAAATCATTATAATAATAAACTAAGGTGTTTAAAAAACTAGAAAATAAAATTAAAGAACTTGCTTTAAAAATTCATAATTCATCACTAAATGACTCAAAAAGCATTTATGAAGATTCTAAAAGGTTATATGAATTAACAGTGATACATAAATATCTTACTAATCAAGAGAGAGACGCTGACTGGCTCCTTCATGAGGAGAGACTCAAAGAAACACTCAAAGGTCTAAATCTGGCTACAAAAAAAACACTTTCAACTCCTAATAATGCAAGTGAAATAACCCCTTTAATTGATTCAATAAAAGATTTAGTAACTGAAATACCTGAGTCAGATGATGATAAATGAGATCAAACTCTATATTGTACCAACCCCAATAGGAAATCTCGATGATATAACAATAAGAGCAATTGATACTCTAAAAAACTCAGATCTAATTTTATCAGAGGATACTAGACACGCAAAAAAACTCTTAAGTCATTATAAAATAACTACAAAAGTCAAAAGTTATCATTTGAATAATGAACATAAAAAAGTGGATGAGTACGTTGAATTTATGCTCCAGGATAAAATAATCTCTTTAATTACAGATGCAGGAACACCATGTATATCGGATCCTGGTTTTTTATTAATTAGGGAAGCAATAAAAAAAGGAATTCAAATTACATGCTTGCCTGGTCCAACAGCTTTAATACCTGCTCTTGTTTTAAGTGGTCTGCCAAGTGACGCCTTTATTTTTGAAGGCTTTTTACCAAGAAAAAAAGGTAGGAAGACAAAACTTAAAGAGATTTCACATAATTCAATTACTACTGTTATTTATGAATCACCATATAGAATTATTAAAACACTGTCTGACTTATTAGAATTTCTAGGAAGTGATAGGGAGATTTCTGTCAGTAGAGAAATATCAAAAATATATGAGGAAACATTTAGGGGCTCAGTTAGTGATGCTATAGTTCATTTTTCTGATAAAAAAATAAAGGGTGAGTTCGTAATTTGTATAAATAAGGAAAAAGACTAAAGTTAAGTTTTCTCATGAATAATTGGATAGAAAAGGAGCAACCTAAAAAAGAGACAATCCAATCTCTTAAAAAAGACATAAAAATTGATGATTTTTTATGCTCTTTACTACTCCAAAGAAAAGTTAACACATTAGCAAAAGCTCAGGAGTTTTTTCGTCCTGATATTAATTTACTTCACGATCCATTCCTTATGAAGGATATGAAGAAGGTTGTTGAAAAAATTGAAAATTCAAGAGAAGAGAGGATAATGATTTTAGGAGATTATGATGTTGACGGAACAACATCTACAGCCATGTTATATAAATATTTTAAGAATATTAATTATGACATTCTATACTATATTCCAGATAGATACAGCGAGGGCTATGGGGTCTCTGAAAAAGCTATTGAGTATGCAGAGAAAAACAGAGTCTCATTGATAATAACAGTTGATTGCGGTATAAAGGCAATCAACCAAGTGGACATATCTAATTCTAAGAATATAGAGATGATAATATGTGATCATCATCTTCCAGGTGATCAAATTCCAAATGCTTTTGGAATATTAAATCCAAAACAAAAAAACTGTAAATATCCTTTTAAGGAGTTATGTGGCTGTGGTATTGCATATAAATTAATAACAGCTCATAACTCTTTATTAAAGAATTCAATTGACATATCTATATTCTTAGATTTTGTAGCTCTTGCAACAATTTCCGATATGATGCCTCTGATTGATGAAAACAGAATTATGGTTTTCCATGGGTTAAATGTTATAAATTCAAAACCAAGGATAGGTCTTAGAAATTTTTTGAAGTCAATTAATGGCAGAATTGATGAATCAAAAATATCATTTAATATTGGACCAAGAATCAACGCAGCTGGAAGAATGAAGACAGGAAAAATAATTGTTGATTTGTTAGTTGAAGAAGATATTACTAGAGCTAATATTATTTCTAATGAGGTTGAATTTTTAAATCAAAATAGAAGAAGAATAGAAAAAGATGTTGTTGATAAAGCTTTAAAGCAAATCGATAATGAACGTTTCACTAATGTTGTTTATGGAGAAGGATGGAATCAGGGAGTATTGGGAATTGTCGCCTCTCGAATAATCGAAAAATCTTACAAACCAACAATAGTTATGACAGAATCAAATAAAGATATACTGACTGGCTCTGTAAGATCAGTCAAAGATTATGATGTTTATCAATCATTATCTAATTGTAAGGATAATATAATACAATTCGGGGGACATAAGTATGCAGCTGGATTAAAAATAAGAAAATCAAAATTTAATAATTTTAAAAATCAATTTGAAGATATTGTAAAAGATTCTGTAGGTCAAACAATGTTTAAAAGATCTTTTTCTTATGATCTTTTAATTGACTTTTCAAAGTTAACTATTGAGAATATAAAAATCATTAGAAGGATGTCTCCATTTGGTTTAGGAAATAGACGACCAGTTTTTAGAACTAATAATTGCTTTATAGATTCTAAATTGAAATTTCTAGGGAAAGACGACCAAATCGTTAAATCAAAAATTAAAGATAAAAATGGTTCACAACTACCATTTATATGTTTTGATAAGAAGATCGAGCTAGTTGACCTTCAGTCATCATTTGATGTCCTCTATAATGTTAACTTAAACTCATTCTCAGGTCAAGAAATTATTGAATTAACTTTAAGAGAGGTATTTATAAAAAAATAAACCCCACCATTGATAGGGTTTATTTTAATAACTAAGATTGAGTAGTTTAGAATCTAAATGTAGCTCCTAAATTCCATGTTGTACCTTTTCCAAAGTATACAAGGTTTTCTACGTTTACCCCATTCCAGGCTCTTCCTCCATCATTATGAATGTTGGTCTGAGATTGAGACAGATACTCTTCATCAAATAAGTTGTTTACATTCATCCTAACAATTGTTTCATAACCCAAGAACGTAGTTCTGTATGTTGCTCCTATATCAATAAGACTAAAGCTCGGTAGTTCAATTGACCCTCTATTATTTGCAGAGAAAAACTCACTATCTAGTGGGCTAAATCTTCCGTAAAGATTAGAGTATGTTTGGAAATCAATATCTGCGGATAATCTATCGGACATTTTATAAGTAGCTCCAAGGTACATTACTGTTTGAGCAGCATCTCCAAGTTTAACACCTTCTAAATAAAGTGTACCAGTCTCTCCAGCATTTTGACCATTATCATTGTAGAAAGAAGTACCATTAAAATTTTTAGAAAATTTCCAATCACCTAATGAAGCCATACCTTTCAGTCTAAGTCTACTAGATGGATACCAAGTAAATTCTCCCTCAATACCCTGATGTGTTTGCTCTACATTATTGTAAACTATAGTAATACCTTGATCATTAACCGATGTTGACCTTCTAAAGTTTCTGTCACCCCATACTGTTGAGTAAGCATTTACTTTCGCTTTAAAATTAGAACCTGTGAAACCATAACCTAATTCAAAAGAGGTAATCTTCTCTGATGATATATCCTCAGCTTCTCTAAAGTCGTAATCAGCATTTGTAAATACACCATCCACTAAAGGAGGTCTGTTTATTTGACCTATATTTACAAATACATTTGCCCTATCATTAATGTTATAGTTTGCTCCACCTTTAATATACCCTCCATTCACAGTAATTTTTCTACTCTTTGTATCAGGTTGAGTAGTATAAAAATGCTCTATTTGATATTTCTGTGTAGTAGACCCAATCTGAAGTACAGCAGAGAATCTATCATTTCCAGTATATTCAATAAGCCCGTTTATACCTGTCCAATCATTATAACCAATATAATATCTCTGCGTTCCATTTGGATCATCCATACCAAGATTCTTGAAAGGAGAAGATTCATAAGAAGTTGTTACAACAGTTCCAATTCTATCTCCATTTCCAGAAAAATTATAGCCATTAATTGTAGATATATATCCATCTAGTCCTAGGAAGTCACTGATACCTCTTCTATGATATGCTTTATAAGATCTTAAATCAACACCTAGCTCATATCTAAAGTTATCTGAGTCAATTTTAATTTTAGAAATACCACCAATCCAGTTATGAGAGTTAGTAGAAAACCTTCTAACTGTAGTGTCAGCTCCCCATTTACTTGGTAATCCGTCAATTGTATTATGGTAACCAAGTTTCATGCCTGCAAAAGGACCACTATCTGGTACATGTGCTCCAGCTAAGTTCTTTGAAACTGCAGTATTCCAATTAATTGTATAATCTGCATTTCTCCACTCTGAATGATCATCCATATATTCGGCGAAAGACTCTCTAAAAGATGTAGCTCCGTATGAACCTCTTCCTCTAAGACCAGTTCCACCACCCCTTCCTGCTGAAGCATAAAGAGAAGTTGCTAGTGTAACTCTACTGCTGATTTCCCAATCCCAGTTTAGAGTTGCTAATGGTTTGTGGTAATAATTTCTAAGCACTGAAAACTCTTCACCTTTATAATCTCCATATAATTGATTAAATTTTCTATAATCATCTCCTTGTCCAGGACCATAATCTAGATAATCTTGAATCTGAGTTCCATAATATGCCTGGTGATGCCATTGTCCAGCTCCAAGCACAGATAAGTTAAATTGGTGATCGCCACCTCTTGGAGTATAACCTACAGAGAAGGCATAAGTTACACCCTCACCTTGCATACCATTTCTCCATCCATCACCTTGCCAGAATCCAAGAAGATAACTTGATGACCAGCCTAATTCATTTACCCCAGTATTGTGAAATGCGGTTGTTTTTTGGTAACCGTTATCACCTAACATTAATTTAAGTCCTGATCCAGGAGTTGCCTCAGCAGCTCTTGTATTAACAGAAACTGTTCCACCCGCTGAAGGTACGGCAAGAGAAGTTGAACCAAGACCTCTTTGAATCTGAACACTTGAAGCAATATCAAGAAGTCCAGCCCAGTTTGACCAGTATATTCTTCCATTTTCCATATCATTTACAGGTTGACCATTAATAACATATGCTGTATTTGTAAAGCCAAAACCTCTAAGGTACATTTGACCATCACCATACCCACCGTTATCTTGATTGGTGTAAACACCAGGAGTCCTCTTAAGAGTTTCTACGAACTCTAAGTTACCTCCTTTTAACTCTATTTCAGCTCCTGTTACTGTACTAAATGCAATTGGAGTTTGACGCTCTTTTGCAACATCAACAACCTTGGATGTTACGGTTACTTCAGAAAGAGCAATTGAGTCAAGTGCTGCATCTTGCGAATAAGCAGTAGCTGTAAATAAAGCAAATATGATTAAGCTTAATTTTTTCATGAATACTTTTAATTTTTGTTTATAAACAAAAGTAAAATTATTCACTCGTATTTACATTAATGAAATATTAACATACGGTTAATTAAATTGAAATAAAATTTATTAGCTATTCGTTTAGTTGCTCCCTTATTTTTTTTGTGGACTTGTCAAGGGTATCTTCATTACCAAGTAAAATTTCTTTAGCTATTGATTTTCCTAACTCAACACCCCATTGATCATAGCTGAATACATTTAAAATTGATCCAATTGTAAAAATTTTATTTTCATACATAGCTATTAATGATCCAAGGTTAAATGGGTCTAACTTGTTAATAACTATTGAGTTTGATGGTTTGTTACCATCTATATTTTTATGAATATCTTCACCTGAGGTTGATTTACCCATCATCAAAGCATTTGTTTGAGCTAAAAAATTCGAGTTTAGAATTTCATGTTGATCAGAATCACCATATAATGAACTTTTAAATGCAATGAAGTCAGATGGAATAATTTTAGTCCCTTGATGCATTAGTTGAAAAAAGGCATGTTGAGCATTAGTCCCTGTTGATCCCCATACTATTGACCCAGTCTGATAATTTACTTTTTTGCCACTTCTATCAATACTTTTACCATTACTTTCCATACTCGCCTGTTGAAGATAATCAGGAAGTTTTGTTAAGAATTGGCTATAAGGTAATACAGCTTCAGTTTCACACTTAAAAAAATTATTATACCAAATACTAAGTAAAGCAAGGACCACTGGAATATTTTTTTCAAATGGAGAATTTTTAAAATGAATATCCATTTCATGTGCACCCTTTAGAAAATCTTTAAAATTTTCAGAGCCTATGACAATTGAAATAACAAGCCCTACAGACCCCCATAATGAAAATCTTCCACCAACCCAGTCAGGTATTGAAAGAATATTATCTGGAGAAATACCAAATTTTTTAGGAACTTCAGTATTGTTTGAAATAGCTATAAAATGATCTTTTATTGCATTTTCACTTGCATTCTCTATAAACCAAACTCTTATTTTATTCGCATTTTCAAGTGTTTCAATGGTTGTAAAGGTTTTTGAAACAATTATAAAAAGTGTAGTCTCTGGATTTAGGTCTTTCAAGATTTTTGATGTAAAGTCAGAATCTATATTTGAGATAAAATGTGGTTTGACACCTTTACTATAATATGATAGCGCTTCTGTTACCATCTCTGGACCTAAATGAGACCCTCCAATTCCAATATTTACAACGTCTGTAATTTTTTTGCCGGTATATCCTAACCTCTTTGCATTATTAAGTTCATCTGAAATATTAATTATCTTATCTAGTGTTTTATCAACCTCATCATTTCCTGATGATCTCAGGGCAGTGTGAAGTACAGATCTACCTTCGGTCTCATTTATAATGGCTCCATTAAAATATTTATCAATATTATCTTTAAGATTAGTTTCCTTACATAAGCTTGTCAAAAGCTTAAAGGTATTTTTGCTTAATCTATTTTTTGAGAAGTCAACGTAAAAGTTATTCCAATTAATAGTAAACTCATCGAGCCTGTTATCTCCTTCTTTAAAAAAGTCACTAATATGGTGATTGTTTTCTTTATCAAATTGCTGAATAAGTTTTTTCCATGAAGATAGTATTGTGGGATTAATTTTTGATAAAGCCATTATATAGATGTTTTGTTTTTAATTATTACAGAATCAATTTGTGATTTAATTAAAACAATATCATTAAGATACTTCTTTTTTAAGGACTCATTAATTGGTTTAGCTTCTGGTAGCTTTTGTTTAAATGGATCAACTTCACGTCCATTTTTCCAAAATCTATAACATACATGAGGACCAGATGTATATCCAGTAACTCCTACAAAACCTATTACATCTCCTTGTTCAACAAATTGACCTACTTTTACATTAGCTTTCTGCATGTGAAGGTATTGAGTTGTGTATGTATTGTTATGCTTAACTTTTACATATCTCCCATTTGCTCTTGTATAGCTTACCTCAGTTATTGTTCCATTTGCTGTTGACATAATCGGTGTTCCAACAGGAGCTGCAAAGTCTGTGCCTCTATGCGGCCTTATTCGATTGCCATACAATGCGATTCTTCTCCTAAGATTATATCTTGATGAAATTCTACCAAATTTAATTGGGGATTGTAAAAAAGCCCTTCTAAGATTCTTAGCATCTTGATCAAGGTACTCAACAATACCCTTGATAGAATCGGTCTCATACTGAAATGCATACCTTTCAACTCCTTTATGTAAAAAATAGGCTGCTTTAACTTTTGTGATTTCAACAGGAATTGTATCATCTACGTATGCTTGTGTATAGATGACTTTAAATTTATCACCCTTGTCTAGTCTAAAAAAATCAATTGTCCAAGCATATATATCAGATAAATAATATGTTAATAACGGGTCTTTACCCTGCTCCTCAAGTGTTAAGTATAATGAGTTTTCAATATTACCTGATGCAGATAAATCTTTATATGTTCTTTCCTTTTTAAAAGTTTTTCCATATATACTATCTTTAAGTTGAATCATAGAATACCCCTCTATAGTAGGGTGATAAACAAATGCTTTTAACCTAGGTATCGAGTCATTTGTATATATTAGTGTATATGGTTTTCCACGCTGAAGCATTCTGAAGTCAACGTCATTCTTAGTTTTTTCTAAAGCTTTATATATTTCGGGATAATCAATACCTTGTCCTTCAAGGATGTCTCCAAAAGTATCACCTCTTCCTACTTTATTCTCCTTAAATATATGCTTTGATTCATCATACCCATATTTATAAATAATTGGCTCTTCATCTTCTGAAATAATTGAAGTAATGTCAGAACCACATGAACTAAATAAGTTGATAATTAAAAACAATAATGAGAAAAAATAAAATCTAATATTTTTCATTAGCTTTTTTGTTTAATTAAAAGAGGACTCACAATTCCTGAATATTCATTTAAATCGGCTTTAATAGACCCAACTAATAAATCTGCCTGAACTCGAATAGGGATTTTATTTTCATCATTTGTAAGCCAAATAGTTATACTTCCCTCACCTTTAAAAATTCTACTTCTATTTGTGGCAGGCATAAGTTTTAGACACTCTATCTTACCATACTTAGTTCTTATGGTTTCTTTACCAAGATATTTAAGAGCCAACTCTCTATTCTTGGAATCATAGAACATATTAATAGTAAAAAAATCTCCTTCTTTTATTTCATCCGCAGAAAAATTCTTTCTAAGATAATATAATGACGATATAAGGTCTTGAACATTATTCTTTGTAGAAATAATATCAGTTGTCCCCTTTTTTATATTATTAACAGTAGCTTCTTTTTTTTCTGAGTTAAAACTAACTTCTAAGTTTTTTGTATATCCACCCTCATAGATGTTTCTCTTAAAAAGCTTAGGTTGAACTTTTTCTATTTCAAAATAGCTGCTGTAATAATCTTCAACTTTAAAAAAAAGTCTAGCTAATCCAATTGTTTTTCCATAACCAGAAGCAAGTAAAACATCTTCCCCATCAACCTTTTCATTTGAAAGGGTTAGAGATGCATAACTAGCATTAAAAATTCCATAATGTACTCTGTATTCAAGATTTTCACCAGCTTTAAATGGCTCAAATTCTACAGAAGCTGTTTGACTGAAAATTAGATTAATACTAAAAAATAGAGATTTAAGGTACAGTAGAGTAATTTTCATTTTTCCAATACAAAATTAAATAAAATTAATTTCTTAATTGATTAAAAACTGATCTACCTCTATTCTTACCGAGAAATTCTATTAACTCATCCTCTTCTAATTCTTTGAGTCTTATAAATGATTTATACTTTTTCAATAATTTATCTTTAAGAATGGGACCAATTCCAACTAAATCATCAATGCCTGATTTAAGAGCATCTTTACTCCTGATATCTCTATGAAAATTTATTGCAAATCTATGCGCTTCATTTCTTAACTGCTGAATTAATTTTAGAGTTTCTGATTTTTTATCAATGTATAAAGGAAGCTTGTCATCTGGTTTAAAGATTTCTTCAAGTCTCTTAGCTATCCCTATTATAGCTACTTTTTTTTCTAAATTAAGTTTCTTTATACTTTTTAGACCTGCTGATAGCTGACCTTTACCTCCATCAACTATAATAAGATTTGGCAATGGTTTACTCTCTTTTAAAAGCCTAGATAATCTCCTGAATATGACTTGTTCCATAGACGCAAAGTCATCAGGGCCTTCAATATTCTTAATCTTAAAATGTCTATAATCTTTTTTCGATGGCTTACCATCTCTAAACACTACACATGATGCAACAGGATTTGTCCCCATTAAATTTGAATTATCAAAACATTCAATTTGGACAGGTTTCTCTTTTAATTGTAGATCTTTTTTTGCTTGTTTCATAATTCTATTTCCATGGGCCTCTGGATCTACAATTTTTATCTGCTTTAACTTATCAATTCTATAAAATTTTGCATTTCTTTCAGAAAGCTCTATTAAATTTCTCTTATCACCTGTTTTGGGAACTGTTATTTTGAGTGTTGCAGGAAGATTCACTTTAAATGGAACAACAACCTCTTTACTTTGAGAGTGAAACCTTTGTTTAAGCTCAATAACTGCTAACCTCAGAATTTCCTCATCAGTTTCTTCAAGCCTTTTTTTTATTTCAAGTGTAAAAGATCGTATAACTGCACCATAAGATATTTGCAAATAATTAATATATGCATGAGTCTGATCAGAGACTAAAGCAAAAACATCAATATCACTTATCTTGGAATTAACAATAGTTGACTTTGCCTGATAATTATATAAAATATCAAGTTTATCTTTAATTTCTTGGGCTTTTTCATATTGGAGTTGTTTAGAAAAGACATCCATTCTACCTTTTAATTCATCAATAGATTTTTTAAAATGACCCTTAATAAGATGTCTAATAGACTGAATATTATCAGAAAATTTAACTTTTATAGAATCTTCTGTTTCTTTCTTTATCATATGATTCAGCTCGTGATTCAGGAAAGGATAGATATCCTTAATTAGTTTAATTAAAAAACGAGCGCTGTAAACATTCGTGAAGGGCCCATAATATTCTCCCCTTCTTTTTTCCACCTTTCTAGTATAAAAAATATCAGGGATAGGTTCTTTAACTATACATATCCAAGGGTATGATTTATCATCTTTTAGAAGTATGTTATATTTAGGCTGGTATTTTTTTATTAAGTTATTCTCAAGTAAAAGAGCATCCATTTCTGAATCAACAATAATCTTCTCAATTTTTTTTATACTTCTCACCAATAGCCTAGTCTTCTTGCTATCATGATTCTTTGTAAAATATGAGGTAACTCTTTTTTTTAAGTTTTTTGCCTTACCTATATATATAATCTTCTCATCATCATAGAATTGATAAACACCAGGTAATTCTGGAAGTGATTTTGATTGAATATGAAGTTCAGATTGTTCCATCAAAACAAAATTAAAGCTATTTTTATTTTATATTAAAGCTGATGATCAATAATGAAAAAAAGTTTTTACGAAAAGTTTACAAGGATAAGAGATCTAATACACCAATAGGCCAATTACAGGAACTATCTAAGGGTATTCTGGATAATTTAATTCAGCTAAGTATTTGGGATAAAGACATATATCACGTTTACTTATCTGTAGAATCTAAACATGAAGTAGATACCAATGATATTATAAGTTTTATGCTTAATAAAAATAAAAGAGTAATAGTTCCTAAAATGTCTAATAAAAATTTGATTCATTTTGAAGTAGATCAAACCACTAAGTTTACTTCAAATAAATTTGGTATTAGAGAGCCTATAATTAAAGTTAGCTTTGATATATCATTAATTGAAATTATAATAGTACCACTTTTAGTTTTTGACAAAAACGGTCATAGAGTTGGGTATGGAGGAGGATATTATGACAGGTTTATGAGTAATATTAAAAATGATGTTATAAAAGTTGGGCTTTCTTTATTTGATCCTATAGATAAAATTAGTGATATCAATGACAATGATATTCCACTTAATTTTGTTGTAACGCCGTCAAGGACATATAACTTTAATTAAAAAGAAACCTTTTTATTAAAGATTAATAAAAGGATTACCCCTGTGCTTATATAAGAATCAGCAAAATTAAAGACATATTCAAAAAATGTGTATTCTTCACCACCAATATAAGGGAGCCAGGCAGGCCAGACCCATGTTGCTAATGGAAATTGAATCATATCAACAACACTTCCATAAAATAATGAGGAATAACCGACTTCTGGGAAAAGTGTGGCAACTTGACCATAACTAGATGAAAATATTACACCATAAAAAATAGAATCAATTAAATTTCCAACTGCTCCAGCAAAAATTAGACATATACATATAATTAATAATTGTGAGCCTTTGTTTTTAATTATGTTTTTTAACCAAAAACCAATACCGATACAAGCAAAAATCCTAAAAAGTGTTAAAGTAAGTTTTGCGGTGTTATCATCTAAAAATGGGATTAAATTATTAAGTCTAGCTCCCATTGCCATTCCTTTATTCTCAATAAATAAAAGCTTAAAAAAACCAAGATCTATAATTGGCATTTCACCATATATAGTAAGAGGATAGTTAAGCTTTATATAGAATTTTACATATTGATCTATGAAAATTAATATTAAAATAAATATTACAGATTTTTTTGCATCAATATTTTTGAGTAATGGAATCAAGGAAATAGAACTTATTTTTGAATATTCTTTGCCTCAATACTAAGTGTTGCATGAGGGACAATTTTAAGCCTCTTTTTATCAATAAGCTTTCCTGTAACCCTACAAACCCCATATGTCTTATTCTCGATTCTAATTAGAGCATTTTTTAAGTCTCTAATAAATTTTTCTTGTCTTAAAGCCAATTGAGTATTGGCTTCCTTTGACATTGTTTCAGAACCTTCCTCAAAGGATTTAAATGTTGGTGAAGTATCATCAGTTCCATTATTACTATCATTCATATATGCACTTTTAAGTAGGTCTAAATCAATTTTAGCCTTTTCTATTTTCTCATTGATTATTTTTTTAAAGCTTTCTAACTCTTTATCAGAATACTTGTTTTTTGTCTTTTTAGTCATTTTAAACTTTATTTATGGTTATAGCAGTTTTTATATTATCAAACTCTATTATCTCTCCTTCATCTAAATTTTCGCTAAAATATAATTTTATTGCTAGAGTTTCACCTTTAATATACTCTAAATTTGATTTTAACGCATGTTCAAGTTTAGGAGTTTTTTTTAAATTAATTTCAATTTTATCTGTGACATCAAGGCCTTGATTTTTTCTGATATTTTGAATTCTGTTAACTATTTCTCTAGTAATTCCTTCCTCAATTAATTTTTCATCTAATTTTAAGTCAAGTGCTATAGTTTGTTTGCCATCAGTTGCTACAGAAAGACCCTCAATGTCTTTGTAGTTAATTTCAACATCATCAATAGAGATCAATACCTCTTCATTCTGAACTACTAGGGTTATATGCCCCTCATTTTCAAGAATTTCAATTTCCTTATTTGAAAGTTTTTTAATTTCTTGAGCAACTGCATTGATCACCTTCCCATATCTAGGGCCAAGTAGTTTGAAGTTTGGTTTAAGTTCTTTTACCAAAAGAGAGTCTTTGTTGTCAAGAAATTCAATTGACTTAACATTTATTTCAGACAGTATTTGTGATTTAGCATTTTCAATCTCATTACGTTCATCATTATTTTTTGTAGGAATAATAATTTTGTTTAAGGGTTGTCTAACTTTAATTTTTTCTTTTTTCCTAATTGAAAGAGCTAATGAGCATATATTCCTTATTTGATTTATCTTATTTTCAAGTTTATTGTCAATTAACTCAGGAATTGAATTAGGAAAGGTTGATAAGTGAACGGAATCAATATCTTCTCTTTTTGAAACCATATTTAAGGATTGAAAAATATATTCTGAATAAAAAGGTGCTATCGGAGATATAAGTTTACTTATTTTAACAAGACATTCATATAGTGTTTGATATGCAGAAATTTTATCCTCATTGTACTCGCCCTTCCAAAATCTTCTTCGGGATAATCTTACATACCAATTACTAAGTTTCTCTTGAACAAAATCATTAATATTTCTTGAAGCAGGAGTTAAATCATAATTTCCAAGGTCACTATCTACCTGTTCAATTAATGAGTTAAGCTCTGAGATAATCCACCTATCAAGTTCAGGTCTTTTTTTAATATCAATATGATCCTCTTTATATGCAAACCCGTCAATATTGGCATATAAACTAAAAAAACTATATACGTTTTCAAGTGTTCCAAAGAATTTCCTTTTTACTTCAGCTACACCTTCTTCATCAAATTTAAGATTATCCCAGGGATTTGAATTGGAGATCATATACCATCTCACAGCGTCTGCACTGTGCTTGTCTATCATATCAAATGGATCTACAGCATTGCCTAACCTTTTTGACATTTTTTGACCATTTTTATCTAAAACAAGTCCATTAGAGACAACATTTTTATATGAAATGGAGTTAAATAATAGAGAAGAAATAGCATGAAGTGTATAAAACCAGCCTCTAGTTTGGTCTACACCCTCTGCTATAAAGTCAGCTGGGAAATTTGTTTTTTTATCAATTAAGTCTTTGTTCTCGAAAGGATAGTGAATTTGAGCGAAAGGCATAGATCCGGACTCAAACCAAACATCAATTATATCCTTCTCTCTTTTCATGGGTAAGCCATTTTTGGAAGATAAAATAATTTCATCAACAACATCTTTATGTAAATCGATATTATCATAGTTTTCTTCTGACATATTGCCAACTTCAAAGTTTGCAAATGGATTAGACTTCATATATCCTTTTTTTATAGATATATTAATCTCATTAATAAGTTCTTCAACAGATCCTAATATTTTATATTCTGAATTCTCTTCATTTACCCAAATTGGTAATGGGACTCCCCAAAATCTTGATCTTGAGAGATTCCAATCATTTGCTGATTTAAGCCAATTTCCAAATCTTCCTTCTCCGGTTGAACTTGGCTTCCAATTGATATTTTTATTAAGATTATACATCCTTTCCGTTAAATCACTAACCTTAATAAACCATGATTCCATAGGATAGTATAAAACAGGCTTATCAGTTCTCCAACAATGAGGATAAGAGTGAGAATACTTTTCTACTTTAAATGCTAAATTTTTTTCTTTTAATCTAATTGCAATTTCAACATCTACTGATTTTTTGGGGATATCTTCTTCTGCATAGTATTCATTTTTTACATATTTTCCGCTAATCATTCCAATACCCTCAATAAATTTTCCTTTTAGATCAACAAGCGGAATTTTATTGCCATTTGAATCTAAGACTTGTAGAGGAGGAACTTCAGGCGTTGCGCTTTTTGCGGCCTTATAATCATCTGCACCAAATGTAGGTGCTGTATGAACAATTCCTGTACCGTCTTCAGTTGTAACAAAATCTCCAACAATTACTCTAAAAGCGTTTTCAGGATTATCAATAGGTAGAGGTGATTCATCCCATACTCTTTCATATCTAAAATTTTCAATATCTATACCTTTGCATGAACTAATAACACAGTATGGAATCTTAGAATCGGATTCTTTAAATGTGTCTAATTCATTTTCATGGTTAACAATAAAGAAATTTTTAGCAAATACTTTTTCAATTAGAGAGCTAGCAACAACAACAGTTGTTTTTTCTTTTGTATACTGGTTAAATGTCTTTATAAATGAGTATTCTATTTTAGCCCCAACAGTTAAAGCAGTATTTGAAGGCAATGTCCAAGGAGTTGTAGTCCAAGCAAGAAAATAGAAAGGATATAAGGAATTAAATTTGGATGAAGCATTATCTTCAACACATTTAAATTGAGCGATTACGGATGTATCACTAATTTGTTTATATGCTCCAGGTTGATTAAGTTCATGTGAGCTCAGTCCAGAACCTGCTGCAGGGGAATAAGGCTGGACAGTATATCCTTTATATAGTAGGCCTTTCTCTGAAATTGATTTAATTAACCACCAAACGGTTTCCATATATTTAGGCTTATAAGTCACATAAGGATCTGATAAATCAATCCAGTAACCCATCTTATTTGTTAAAGACTCCCACTCACTAGTATATTTCATAACAGCTTTTTTACAAGCATTATTATACTCCGATATACTTATTTTATCACCAATATCATCTTTTGAAATTCCGAGTTCCTTTTCAACACCTAATTCAACGGGTAATCCATGGGTATCCCATCCAGCTTTTCTTTTAACATTATATCCTTTTAAAGTCTTATATCTACAAAAAGCATCTTTAATGGTTCTTGCCATCACATGATGAATCCCAGGCTTGCCATTCGCTGATGGAGGCCCCTCATAAAAGATAAAATCTGAACTATCCTTTTTATTGAATGATTTAGAAAAAATATCATTTTTTAACCAAAAATTTTGAATTTCTGATGAAATTGATGAAAGTGAAAAGTTTTTTGATTCTCTAAATCCCATTATGCTTAATTAAAGGCGAAATTAATGATTTTAGATCAATTAAAAGTTAATATAATAGGTTATAATTTAAAGTTTAGACCAATTTGAAGAGATCTTCCTGGTGCAGAAATTCCTGATGCAAAAGTTCTATAATGCGCATCAAAAATATTTGTTAATCCTAACCTTAAAACAATATCAGATGAAATATTTTTACTCCCATAAATTGAAAAATCTGACCATTTTGGACTTCCTAAGTAGATTAGACCATCTTCTCCATTTATGAATGGAGTCTCATCAAGACCATCTTCTCCTCCAAAGCTGTATTCATCAGCATCTTTGGATTGGCTAAACCTATAGATTGCCTTAATATTCATGTCTTTTTTAGTGTATGTCATTGCAATTGATCCAAATAGTGGAGAAATAGATGGAAGAGGACCATATGATTCATTAGTATCTCCATCTGTATAAGTTAAGCTATAGTTAAGCTTTAAATTGTTAAGAATTTTAGAGAATCCATCAACTGAGAATCCATGAATGAATCTATTCCCAAGATTTTTATTTGAAATTGTAGTTACCTCTTCACCATTGTATATAATTGTAGATAAATCAGGAGTAGTTATATCTGAGAAAACTGTATAATTATCTCTACCTATGTGTCTTGAAATAATCGTACTAAACCCTCTCAATGATATGTAATTATTATTATCAAGAGATTTAAAATCGATGCCAAGGTCTAAGTTATATGCATATTCTGGTTTCAAAAAAGTATTAGGCACAACTAGTAGGCCATTATTTTCTCGAATCTTGCCAATATCATCTATATTAGGATTTCTGAAACCACTTGATAGGACTGTACTTATTTGAACCTTTTTACTTGGCCTTAGCTTCATTGAGACTGTTGTTGTTAGCGCCCTAGAGTTTAGATCAATTTTTGATAGTTGAGGATTAACGGAAATTATATCATTCCAACTAGCTTTAATACCTGTAAAAGTCAATCGGGTTCCAATATTAAATGTAAAAAACTCACTCATATTCCATGACCAATTTATATATGAAGCAAAACTAGTATATGAACTGCCATCACTTGGATATCTAGTTGGAATTGCAAATTTTTG
>CACJMJ010000008.1 GCA_902594485.1 uncultured Bacteroidota bacterium | reverse complement strand
TGAACCAGGACAAAAGCTGGCAGTTGAATTTATCAGGGACTTCTATAAATCAAATAACATTATAAAAGCAGAAAATACAGAAGATTACTTTCAAAAATTTTTAGTTGACTTTCAGAGCAGACAAGTGACAAGACCTGATAATATAAATGAAGATAATATTGATTGGGTAAAAACAGAGAACGTTGCTGCAATAATTGAAGGTTCGACTTACCCAAATGAATATATTGTTCTTACTGCTCACCTAGATCATGTTGGGACTGAAAATGGTGAGATTTTTAATGGAGCAGATGATGATGGATCTGGATCTATGGCTTTATTAGAGATTGCAGAGGCATTTAAGCTTGCAGAATTAGACGGAAACAGACCAAAAAGATCTATTGTTATTCTTCATGTCTCTGCTGAAGAAAAAGGGCTACTTGGTTCAAAATATTATTCAGAGAACCCATTATATCCACTTGATGATACAATCACAAATTTGAATCTTGATATGATTGGAAGGACAGATCCAACTAGAAACTCAAATAATGATGAGTATATATATTTAATAGGAACAGACAGACTTAGCACTATGCTTCATGAAACTTCTGAAAAAATTAATGAGAGGACTGTAAACCTCGAATTAGATTATAGATTCAATGCTTGGGATGATCCTAACAGATTCTATGAGAGAAGTGATCACTGGCACTTTGCTAAAAATAATATACCTGTAATATTTTATTTTAGCGGAACTCATGAAGACTATCACCAACCAACTGATACTGCTGAAAAAATACGTTATGACCTTCTAACTAAAAGGACAAGATTAATCTTTCACACAGCTTGGGAAATTGCCAATATGGATGAGAGGATAGAAGTTGACCAAGATTAGGTAAACTAGAGATATGAAAATAAAAAGAAATTGGATAATTAATAATGGTTGGCTTGTATTCTTTATTGGCTTTTTTGTTGCATATAACGAAAATGATATAGCTTCCTAATTGGCGTTGGTTTAATGTTGTTTTCTTTTTATTTAATGTACTTATCAAAGAAGAAATAGCTTGATTTTCAATTGAGTTAATAAGAAAAAACCCCTCATTAGCTGAAGGGTTTATTTTAAACGTGTAATGTAACGGTTAACTTGGGTGGAAGACCGGATTCGAACCGGCGACCTCCTGAACCACAATCAGGCGTTCTAACCAACTGAACTACAACCACCATTTAGGTGGCAAAAATAGAGTTTTTGAAAATTATATTAAAGTAAATTCGAAAAAATTAAAGTAAATCAAAGATATTATTTACTGCAATATTTTTTCTAGACTGAAAAGCCTCGGCATACTCTTTATCAATAAGTCTACCATAGTTTTTAGCTCTATATTTAATACTCTCGATGAAGTTTTCTGAATTTATTTTTGTAGACTTTGAATCTGAGTCTTTAAGGACTTGACTTTGGAAAGCCAAAATAGCTTCTTTCTTAACTTCAATAAACTCTGAAATGTCAATTAGCACATCAGGCTTAAAATCATTCCATTGCTGATAGTTTAAGTTTACCCTTGGTCTCCAAGGTTCTTGGACTTTACCATCATGTTTGGTTTCTAGTTTTGAGAGACCACTTAAAAAAGCTGCTTCATAAATTAAATCAGATGCTTTACCATGATCAGAGTGCCTATCAATTTGAGTTGGTGAGAGGATAATATCTGGCTTAAATTGTCTTATTACTTTGATGATTTCAATTTGGTTTTCTTTATTATTAAAAATAAATCCATCTTGAAAACCAAGATTAATTCTAAACTTTGCACCAATTATTTTAGATGCAGAGTTAGCTTCTTTATCTCTTAGCTCTGGAGTACCATTAGTGCCTAATTCACCTCTAGTAAGATCAATAATACCAACAGTTTTTCCAGATGCAGATGATTTGGCGATAGTACCACCACATCCCATTTCAACATCGTCAGGATGAGCACCAAATGCTAAAATATCAGTTTTCATTTTATAGATGTTTTGATTGCTTGAGCAAGATCTTCATAAAGATCTTCGTATGATTCAATACCTGCAGATAACCTTATTAGCTTATCCCCTATTCCTTGAATATCTCTTTCCTCTTGAGTCATAAGCCCATGAGATGTCTTCATTGGGAAGTTAACAGTTGTTTCAACACCAGCCAGGCTCATCCCTGGTTTGATTATTTTAAGAGACTCTAAAAAAGTGTAAACATCGACATTCTCGTTCAGGTCAAAAGACATCATAGCTCCAAAATCATTCATTTGATCCTTAGCAATTGAATGAGAAGGATGTGATTCTAAACCTGGATAATAAACTTTTGAAATATTTTTATTATTGTCTAACATTTTAGCTAATATTTTAGCATTTTCGGTTTGCTGTTTAACTCTAACTAAAAGAGTTTTCATACTCCTCTCCAACAGCCATACTGTGTAATCACTCAGATTTCCACCAAAGTTTTTTGCTGAATTGAGAATATTTTCAATTTTTTCCTCAGTACTAATTACAGCACCGGCTGAGATATCACTGTGACCACCAAGATATTTAGTTGCACTATGAATAACTATATCTATTCCATGATCAATTGGATTTTGATTAACAGGGCTCGCAAAGGTATTGTCAATCATAGTCCAAATACCATTTTTCTTCGCTATTGATGACACTGATTTTAAATCAACAATCTTTAGAAGGGGATTACTTGGAGTCTCTACGTAGATTCCTACTGTATTATCCTTAACTTGATCAGAAAAGTCTTTTGGATCAAGTCCTTTTGTGAACGAATATTGAATACCAAATTTATCAAATTCAGTCTGAATAAAATTTCTTGTACCTCCATACAAATCATCTTGAAAAATTATATGATCTCCAGTCTTAACATTTGCCATTATTGAAGTGCTTATTGCAGCCATTCCTGAAGTAAATATTAAGGCTTTTTCACCATTTTCAAGTGAAGCTATTTTCTTAGACAGATACTCTTGATTTGGGGTATTGAAATATCTGGGATAGGGCTTTTTTTCAGCATCTCCACCAAACCATGGGTAAGTAGTTGACATAAACAGAGGAGAAACTATCCCTTGATACATAGTATCTTTTATTTCACCTTCGTGAACACACCTTGTTGAGAATTTAGTCTTATTCGCCATCAGTAATCCAAGATACAATTTCTTGAGAATCTGGTCTAGTTCTTGGGGAGATTATTTTCTCAATTTTACCATCTTTATTTATAAGGTATTTCTGAAAATTCCAAGTGACACGAGAGTCTTTAAATTTGTTTTTGGATTTTTGAGTCAAGAACTGATATATAGGGTGTTTTTTTGATCCTTTAACAGTAATTTTACTCATCATAGGAAAAGTAACGCCATAATTTTCTTCACAAAATTCAATTATGTCCTCGTTCTTTCCAGGTTCCTGCCATAAAAAATCATTTGATGGGAAACCAACAATCATGAAGTTAAAATCTTTGTATTGAGAATAAAGATCTTGGAGAGCTTCATATTGATATGTAAGACCACACTTAGATGCAGTATTAACTATCATAACCTTCTTACCTTTTAATTCAGAAAAGTCGAATATGTTTCCATATATGTCGGCAACTTTAAACTGGTGTATAGAATTATCCACAGATGTCTGAGCATTCATTGTTAAACTCATAGTTAATATTATTGAAGTTAATAAAAGTCTTAACATAACGATGCAAATATACTTTTATAAGCAGATGTATATTCACAAAGAATTGTTAAATAGAGTTGATGATACCATTAAGCTGGTCAAATTTAGTTGATGCCCCACCTACAAGAACACCATCTACATTGTTGGCATGTATAATTTGATTTGAATTTGCAGGGTTCACACTTCCACCATAAAGAATTGGGATATCTTTAATATTAAGACTTTCAAGAGTAGATCTTACTTTTGAATGGATTTCTTCAATATGTTCAACTGTAGCAGTTTCACCAGTTCCTATTGCCCAAGTTGGTTCATAAGCTAGGGTCAACTTAGAGTTAACATTGAGATTATTCTTAATAAGGTCAAATGGTATCTGTTCATAGGTGTCAAAGCAGTAGATTACATCAAAATTTGAATTTAATACTATCTCTAATTTTTTATCGACCATTTCACTTGATTCATTAAACTTTGACCTCCTTTCAGAATGCCCCAAAATTGTCTTTGATAATCCTATTTCCTCAAGTTGAGTCAAGGAAATTCCTCCTGTGAAAGAGCCTAATGATTTATAATCAAAATTTTGACTAATGACACTTACGTCAGTATCATTAAGGATTTCTATGATATCTTGTAAATACAAATAGGTAGGTGCTATTTCAATACTAACATTGTCTTTTTTGTCAATTGACTTAATATCTTCAGCCAACTTTAGAGAACCCATTTTGTTTAATGTCATCTTCCAATTACCTACAATATATTTTTGTTTCATATTATTCCTTTAATAAAATTTGTGCAAATACAGCATAATTTAAAATATCCTGAAAATTAGCGTCAATCCCTTCACTTACCTCTGTCTTACCATCATTTTTTAATATACTTTTCATTCGAAATATCTTTTGAATTATAAGGTCTGTTAGACTTATTACTTCCATTTCTCTCCATGACTCTCCATAATCATGATTTTTATCTAGCATTAATTCAAATGTCTTTTTTACATTCTTATCATAAAGCTTCATTATCTCTTCTGCTTCAAGATCTGGTTCATCTACAATACCTTTTTCAAATTGAATAAGGCCCATAATTGAATAATTTATAATTCCATAGAATTCAGCAGTTTGATCCTCATCAATTTTATTAGAGATATTATTCTGAAGGTTTCTTATTCTCTGTGCTTTGATATTAATTTGATCTACTAAGGAAATTATCCTAAGAACTCTCCATGAAGAACCATAATCAGAATTTTTATCAATAAAAATCTTTCTAGATTTACTTATTATATTCTGATATTGTGACTTTGTATCTTCCATATTAGATTTTAGTATAAATTTGGAAAAGAAGTTAAAAGTATGACTTTAAATTGTAATGGAAAAATCCTTGATTTATCCACAAAAAAAATTATGGGAATTGTAAATGTTTCCAATGATTCTTTTTACGACGGAGGTCAATATAATTCAATTGATAAAGTTAATTCTCGTATTAATGACTTAGTTTCAGATGGAGCTGAAATAATTGATATTGGCGCAGCTAGCTCAAAACCTGGCACTAAGTTGATAAATGCTGAAGAGGAACTTAAAATTATATCAGATTATATAATTGAGATTTCTAATAATTTTAGAAGCATTCACTTATCAATTGACACATATAATTCCGATGTTGCTGAATTTGCTTTAAAAAAAGGCTTTTCAATAATAAATGATATAAGCGCAGGTAAATATGATCCAAATATGTATGAGGTTTTAAAAGAATATAATTCAGGCTATGTAATGATGCATATGCAAGGAGATCCTGATAATATGCAAGATAATCCAGAATATGATAATGTAGTTGAGTCAATTATATCATTTTTTGAAGTAAAAATGAATGAACTAGAGAGCTCTGGTATTCAAAATATTATTTTAGATCCTGGTTTTGGTTTTGGTAAAACTATTGAAGACAATTTCAAAATATTAAAAGACTTGAATTTGTTTAAGTCTTTTAAAAAGCCTTTACTAGTTGGACTATCGAGAAAGTCAATGATTTACAGGCCTCTTAATATCACAGCAGCAGAGGCGCTTAATGGAACAACTGCATTGAATACTCTTGCTATAGAGAAAGGAGCTAATATATTAAGAGTTCATGATGCGAAAGAGGCCTCAGAATGCATTAAACTCATGGAGAATTTAAACTAATTCATCAACAAATTGTTCCTCATAAAGTTTTTTAAACTTTCCATTAGAAATATTTAAAAGTTCTTTGTGGTTTCCTGATTCTAATATCTTTCCGTTTTCCATATAGATTATTTTATTTGCTGATTCAATTGTTGAAAGTCTATGAGCAATTATAATTGAAGTTTTATCCTTTGTTATTTTTTTTGTAGCGTTTTTTATTAAGTCCTCTGAATATGAGTCAATTGAAGAAGTTGCCTCATCAAGAATTAAGATATCAGGGTTATTAACTAGTACTCTTAGAAAAGCTATTAACTGTTTTTGACCAGCAGAAAGTGTTGTTCCCCTTTCACTTACATTAAAACTATATCCTCCCGGTAATGAACTAATGAACTCATGAATTTCAAGTTCTTTGGCAGCATTCTCAACATCTTCTAGTGTAATGTTTTCATTAAATAGAGTAATATTGTTGAAAATAGTATCGGCAAATAGAAAAACATCTTGGAGTATTATTCCAATTTTACTTCTTACCGTTTCAAGACTGTAATTATCGATATCTTTTCCGTCAATTAAGATACTACCAGTATTAATTTCGTAGAACTTGGTTATTAGATTAGTTATAGTTGTCTTTCCACTTCCAGTTGGGCCTACAATTGCAAATGACTCTCCAGGGTTAATTATAAATGAGATATTACTTAGTACCTCCTGATTATTTAAATAAGAAAAGTTTACATTCTTAAATTCAATTAAACCTTTAAATGATGAATCTTTTAACTCACCTTTATCCTTTATTTGCTGATCATCTTCAAGAATGTTAAAAATCCTCTCTGTTGAAACCATACCCATTTGTAAAGTATTAAATCTATCAGCTATTTGCCTTAATGGTCTAAATAATAGTCCTGACATAGAAATAAAAAGGAATAAAGTACCTAAAGAAATATTTTCTCCATTTAAATTATTAAAACCTCCGTACCAAACAAGTAAACCTATACAAATTGATGTAGAAATTTCAGCAATTGGAAAGAAAATTGAATTAATCCATACAGTTCTCAACCAAGCATCTCTGTGCTTAATATTTATTTGATTAAAGTTGTCAATTTCAACTTTTTCACGATTAAAAATCTGAACAATTTTAACTCCACTAATTCTTTCTTGAACAAATGAGTTCAAATTTGCAACCTCTCTTCTTACTTTTTCAAATGCTGTTTTCATGGTCTTTTGAAAGATTCTAGTAGCAAAAATTAAAACAGGGAAAATTGAAATTACAACAAGTGTGAGTTCTGGGCTAATAACTGTCATAACTGTTAAAACCGTAATCATTTTCAATATATCAGCTATAATTGTGAATAGTCCTTGAGAAAAGATACTTGCAATCGTTTCTATATCATTTACAGTCCTCGTTACTAATCTTCCAACAGCATTTTTATCAAAGAAAGACATTTTAAATTTTACAATTTTCTGGAAGACATTTACCCTTATGTCTTTAATAACCTTCTGGCCTAACCAGTTTGCATAGTATGTAAACAAGTACATAAATATCACCTCAAAAAGAAGCACTAACATCATAAGTAATATTATTGACTGCATGCCTTCGTAATTTTTGACAAGAATATAATCATCTACAACTACTTTCAACAAATATGGAGTTAAGGTTGAGAAAAGGGAAATTAAAATTGCTGTAAACATTACACCATAAAAAGTATTATTATATGGCTTAACAAAAACTAAAAGTTTTGAGAATAATTTAATATCAAATATTTTACCTTTTACTTTTTCCAACTTGTTTCAAAAATATTTTTATATGTAACATTACTTAAAAAAAGACCAGAGGCAGGAACTGAATATCCTGCATTTCTCCTATCCTCTGAATCTAAAATCTTTTGGAATTCCTCGTCTGTTATTTTACATGTACCAATCTCAATCATTGTTCCAACTATAGACCTGACCATATTTCTTAAAAACCTATTTGCTCTTATTGAAAATCTATAGCCATTTTCCAAGGTAACCCATTCAGCATAGTCTATATTACAAACATAGGTTTTTACATCTGTATTAGACTTTGAGAAACATTTAAAATTTTTATGATTAATAAGTCTTAAACAACTACGGTTCATTTTATCTACATCTAGCCTATCCTTTAAATGATATAGAAACTTATAATTAAATGGATCTTTTTTAGAGCCAATATAGTAATCATAGGTTCTATTTATTGCATCAAACCTTGCATGGGAATCTTTGTTTACTATAGATAAACATTCGATACAGATATCTTTTGGAACCATCATATTTAATGATCTGCAAAAGTTATTTTGATCAAAATCAGTATCAATATCAAAATGTGCAAACATTTGTTTTGCATGAACACCTGCATCAGTTCTTCCTGCTAATGTAAGTTTTATTGTAGCTCCAGTATATTTAGAAATATTTATCTCTAAAATTTCCTGAATAGTCAATGAATTAGGTTGCTTTTGAATTCCATGATAGTTTGAACCGTCGTATGAAAACTCAATGAAATACCTAGACATAATCAGTTAATTAAGATATTTGCTGAAATTAAAAATAAATTTGTAAATTTGAACTACTATTTCTTCCAAGAAGTACATTTCTATTAACATTTCAAATTAAAACACCCACCATATATGTACGATATTAAAATGCTTAAAGCTAAAAAAATAGCTGAGCTTATTGAAATTGCCGAACAAATCGGATTAAAAGATATTAAAGGCATGAAAAAACAAGAATTAATTGATGCTATTACAAAAAAGCCTGATGAAGAAAAAATTTCAGAAGACACAAAACCTCATGTAGAGGATAAGAAGAATCAGAGAGTTGATAGAAGACCTAGAAATGGATCAAATAAAAACCATCATAATAAAAACTTCTCAAATAAAAAAGAAGACAACTTTAACAAAGATAATAGGAGGAAGTACAAAGAACCAGATTTTGAGTTTGATGGTATAATAGAATCTGAGGGTGTTCTAGAAATTATGCAAGATGGATATGGGTTTTTAAGATCTTCAGACTACAACTACCTTTCATCACCCGATGATATATATGTGTCTCAATCTCAAATAAAATTATTTGGACTTAAGACAGGTGATACAGTTCATGGAACAGTAAGACCTCCTAAGGATGGTGAAAAATATTTCCCTTTAATTAAGGTTAATAAAATCAACGGACTTGAGCCTGAAGTTGTTCGGGATAGAGTATCATTTGAGCATTTAACACCATTATTCCCTGAAGAAAAGTTTAATATTTCATCAAAAGAAAGCACAATCTCTACCAGAATTATTGACCTTTTTTCACCAATAGGAAAAGGGCAAAGAGGAATGATAGTATCACAACCAAAAACTGGAAAAACAATGCTTTTAAAAGATGTTGCAAATGCAATTGCAGCGAATCATCCAGAAGTATTTCAAATTATTTTATTAATAGATGAGAGGCCAGAAGAAGTTACTGATATGCAAAGAAATGTTAAAGGTGAGGTTGTAGCCTCAACTTTTGATGAGCCTGCTGACAGGCATGTAAGAGTTGCCAATATAGTACTTGAAAAAGCTAAAAGACTAGTTGAATGTGGCCATGATGTTGTAATACTCCTTGATTCAATAACAAGACTTGCTAGAGCTTATAATACAGTTCAACCTGCATCAGGTAAGATTCTAAGTGGTGGTGTTGACGCAAATGCATTACATAAGCCAAAAAGGTTCTTTGGAGCTGCAAGAAATATTGAAAACGGAGGTTCACTCTCAATTATTTCAACTGCCCTTACTGAAACTGGATCTAAAATGGATGAGGTGATCTTTGAAGAATTCAAAGGAACTGGTAACATGGAGCTTCAATTAGATAGAAGAATTTCTAATAGACGTATATTCCCTGCAATAGATTTAGTTTCTTCGAGTACCAGAAGAGATGATTTACTTCTTGATGAGAATACCATTCAGAGAATGTGGATTATGAGAAAGTACTTGGCTGATATGAACCCAGTTGAGGCAATGGAATTTATAAACGACAGGTTTAGAAAAACCAAAAGTAATGAAGAGTTTCTTATTTCAATGAATTCTTAATTACTTAAGCTTACTTAATTTAGATTTAAGATTTGATGCTTTGTTTTTGTGAATTACATTCTTCTTAGCTAACTTATCAATTAGAGAAACAACACCAGGATAAAGCTTACTTGCTTCTTTTTTCGTCTTAGCATCTTTTAATTTTTTGATAGCATTTCTTGTAGTCTTATGTTGAAGTTTATTCAAAGACTTTTTAGTTTCATTAGAACGAATTCTTTTTAAAGCAGATTTATGATTTGCCATAATTTTTATTTTGTAGCCCGTAGGGGAATCGAACCCCTCTTTCCAGGATGAAAACCTGAGGTCCTAACCGATAGACGAACGGGCCAATCAGGGTGCAAATTTAATTTAAATTTTAATATTTCAATAAGATTTTGAGAATATTACTTTGTATTGTGCTGGCTTACCAGAATAAATACATGTAACGCCTTTATTATCAAGGTCTTCAGGGATACATCTAATTGTAGCTTTTGTTTCTGCTTTAATGGCTTCTTCAGTTTCATTAGTACCATCCCACCCTGCAATTACAAAACCACTTTGAGAAGAAATCAACTCTTTAAATTCATCATATGAACTTACCTCATGAGTATGTTCTTTTAATCTTTTTTTAGATTTTAAAATCATTTCTTCTTGGACTTTTTTAATTGATAACTCAACCAAAGAAGTTAGATCTGAGAATTTGGCAGAAACTTTTTCTAAGTTATGTCTATAAAAAATATCAAACTCATCATTATCAACTTCTTTTTCTCCAATAACAATTCTCATTGGAATACCTTTCACTTCTGAATCATTAAGTTTGAATCCAAGATTTATATTCTCTCTATCATCAATTTTCACCCTAATCCCTTTTTCTTTTATTGAGTTAAATAAATCATTAGTCTTATCTAGTATTTTTTTTGAACTCTCTTCAGATTTAATAAGCGGTATAATAATTATTTGAGTAGGAGCAAGAAGTGGAGGGAGAATAAGACCGCTGTCATCACTATGAGACATAATTAGAGCTCCCATAAGTCTAGTTGAAACTCCCCAAGATGTTGCCCAAACATATTCTAATTTACCTGATTTATCTGCATATTTTACATCAAATGCCTTGGCAAAATTTTGTCCAAGAAAATGAGAAGTACCAGCCTGTAATGCCTTACCATCTTGCATCAATGCCTCTATACAAAGAGTCTCTTCAGCTCCAGCAAACCTCTCTGATTCAGATTTTGATCCTTGAATAACAGGCATAGCCATATACTTCTCAGCAAATTCTGAATATATATTATTAATTAATTTTGTTTCTTTTAAAGCTTCCTCCTTTGTTGCATGAGCAGTATGGCCCTCTTGCCATAAAAACTCGGCAGTTCTAAGAAAAAGTCTAGTTCTCATTTCCCATCTAACAACATTTGCCCATTGGTTAATTAAAATTGGTAGGTCTCTATATGATTGAATCCACCTTTTATATGTTTTCCATATAATTGCTTCACTTGTAGGTCTTACTATAAGTTCTTCCTCAAGCTTTGAATCAGGATCTACTATTAGTTTACCATTTTTATCAGGGTCATTTTTTAGCCTATAATGTGTAACAACAGCACACTCTTTAGCAAAACCTTCTGCATTTTTTTCTTCTGCCTCAAATAATGTTTTTGGGACAAATAATGGAAAGTAAGCATTTTCATGTCCTGTTTCTTTAAACATTTTATCAAGCTGAGATTTCATTAATTCCCAGATAGCAAATCCATAAGGTTTTATAACCATACACCCCCTGACATCAGACGACTCAGCTAGACCAGCCTCAGAGATGATGTCATTATACCATTTTGAATAGTCATTACTTCTAGGAGTTATTTTTTTTCCCATTGATTAAATCTTATTAACAATCATTGTAAAAAAGTGGCACAATTCTTGTATTTATTTAGGTAAATGTAAAAGTAGTAATTTACATTTAATAAATTATTCTTAAATTTATATACATGAAAAAAATTGTAGGTGTTTTTAAATTAGTCCTATTATCGTCTTTCTTTATTGGATGTAATTCATATCAGCTAGCATCATACTATGGTGATAATGATGGAATCTATGTATCCAATGAAAGAGGTATTGACTATGAAGTGGTGTTCAACGAGTATGCAGATGAATCACTAAATACCTTTTCATCAAATGAGAATGATTCAAGGAATCTTCCATGGGGAGCTAATCCACAAACAACTGAAGTTGTAAATAATTTTTTTCCAAGCTTTGGAAGATTTTATTTTAATCCATTCTATCACAACATGGCATTTAATCCATTCTTTTCAAACAATGGAATGTTTATAAATTATGGTTTTAGACCACCATTTTTCTATAATAGCTTCGCCTATGAAATGGGATATCCGTTTTATGGACCTTTAAATTTTTACTTTTCACCTTATGCTACTTCTCTAGGAAATTATTATTGGTATATGATGAGAAATAGAAGATATGCACCATGGTATTATGGCGGAATGTACGATTCAACTGTTTACAGAGATAAAGATGGAAATGAAATTTCAAATACATCTAGAGTGAGTTTTAGTAATTCTGCATCAAGAAGAGGTGAGAGAAGTTCATCTAATGGAGTTTCTAGAAATAGTGATTCTCAAGGTGTAAAAGTATCAGGAATATATTCAAGACTTGGTTCATACGGTGGAGTATATGTTGATAGAACTAGAGGTGTTTCGGCTTATGATGATATTGATAGAAGTGTTAATCTTAGAGAAATTAAAAATAATAATCTAATAGGTGTTTATTCAAGAGGTAGCGCTAATTCAAGAAATGTTAATAGAAATAGTTCTATACCAAATTTAAGTGCAATAAAGAGTGACTATGTAAGGGAAGCCTACCAACAAATTAGATCTGTTAATCCTAGCCAAAGAGGAAATTCTTCTTATAGAGCCCAAAGTTATGATCCTTCATATTCAAATGGCCCAAGCTATTATAATTCTAGATCTTCTAGAAATAACTCTTCATATTCTAACAGAGGAGGATATTCTGGATCTCGTTCATCTGGTGCTGTGCAAGGTGGAAGCTTTAGCTCACCAAGTTCAGGTGGATCTAGTAGTGGATCTAGAGGAAGCTCAGGTGGTGGATCTAGAGGTGGCGGCAAGATAAACTAAATGTTTAATAAGTATCTTTTTCTATACCTATTCTTAAGTATATCATATTCTGGCTTTTCTCAAACATTTGAAGATGTATTAAGATACAGCTCCTTCTATAACGAGGGATCAGCAAGATTCAATTCAATGGGTGGAGCATTCGGTGCCTTAGGAGGTGATCTTAGTGCTATTTCAATTAATCCTGCAAGTTCTTCTGTTTTTATTGACTCTGAAGTTGGTGTAACCCTAAATTATAAAAATCTTAAGATATCCAATAAACTAAACAATTATAGTTCTATATCTAAGAACGATTTCTATTCTTATGGAGGTGCAGGTGTTGTTCTTGTTTATGAAAATAGAAAATCTAAATTTTCAGTTGCCTACAACAATCATATTTTAGGAGATTTTGATAGTTCTTTCTATCTATCTGGAAACAATAACAACGGAATTGACAATTATTTTCTTTATTATGCTGATGGTATCCCTTCAGAAGACTTATTAATATATGATAATGAGACCTCACAAAGTGTTTATACATATCTAGGAGATAATTATGGATTTGGAGATCAGCAAGCCTTTCTTGGTTATCAAAGCTTTATAATTAATGAAACTGGTGATGAATACAATAATTATGTCTCTAATGCAGTATATAATAATTTAGATCAGAATCTAGATATATTTAGAACAGGTAACCATTTTAAACATAGTATTAATCTAGGATTCTCTTTTAATAATCATTTATTCACAGGAATAAATATTAATATGCATGAAACATTGTTTGAAGAAACTAAGATATTTGAAGAATTTGGCTATGAAAATAGTTCTAATGTTCGTAGAATATTTTTTAAAGAAGATTTACTTGCATTTGGCACTGGATTTTCATTCCAGATAGGGAGTATACTAAAGATTAAACAATTAAGAGTTGGGTTATCATACTCTACCCCTACTATTTTGAATATTGAGGAAGAGAACAGTCAGTTTATTGAAACAGATATTATAGAAAAAGATGGGCTGACAACATATAGAATAGATCCAAATACCTTAAACATATATGATAAGTATGAACTAAAACTACCTTCAAAATCTCTTTTTAGTCTTGCATATATTTTTGGTTCAAGAGGTTTGGTAAGTTTTGATTATGAAATTACAAAATTCAATAACTCTAAATTTGATGATAATAATGGTAAGGACTCATATTTAAACTCTCTTAATTATTCTATAAAGAATAAAATGGCTGGAATTTCTGAGTCAATTCGATTTGGTGGAGAATATAGATTGAAAAATATAAATCTAAGAGCAGGGTATTTTACATATAAAGGACCTGATTTAGATATAAAAAATAATATTCGTGGATTGTCAGCAGGAGTTGGAATAAATTACGGTTATTTTGATTTGGATATAGGTATAACTAAATCAAATGAATTTATAAAAAACAGGCTATACACTAGAGGGCTAATTGATAAGTATGACATTGATAAGGATACATATTCTATTTATGCTTCATTTTCAATAAAACTTTAACTTCGTTTTAACTCCATAATTTCAATTTATCTCCATAATTTCTATCTTTGTATAACTCAAATTTTAAAAAATGAAACTACAAGAACTATTAGACAAAGAAATTGATTCCATTGGGGATGATCACATTGGATCAAACTCAGAAGATACTCCCTTAAAAGAGGGAGCATTTGATATACCTGACACAGAGAAGATAAGCCTCATTCAGCAAAAGGTTTACGAGATATTAGATATATTAGGAATGGATTTAGCAGATGATAGTTTAAGGGGTACACCTAGGAGAGTAGCGAAGATGTTTATAAACGAGATTTTTTCTGGATTAAATCCAAAGAACAGGCCTGAAATGTCAACCTTTGAGAATAAATACAATTATGGCGAAATGCTTGTTGAGAAAAATATTACCTTATACTCTACATGCGAACATCATCTTTTACCAATTGTTGGTCTTGCTCATGTAGCTTATATCTCCAATGGTAATGTTGTTGGACTTTCAAAAATTAATAGAATTGTAAAATATTATGCTGAAAGACCTCAAGTTCAAGAAAGACTAACAATCCAGATAGTTAGAGATCTTCAAAAAGTTCTTAATACTGACGATGTTGCATGTGTAATAGATGCTAAGCACCTCTGTGTTAATTCTAGAGGTATAAAAGACATAAATTCTAGCACTGTCACATCTGAGTTTGGAGGGAAGTTTAAAAAAGAAAAATTTAAAAGAGAGTTTCTAGACTACTTAAAACTTGAGTCTGAGCTTTAATGGATCCTCATAATTTATATATATATAACTCACTTACTAGCTCTAAAGAGAAATTTAAACCTTTAAGAAATAATTCAGTTGGGATGTACGTTTGTGGTCCTACAGTCTACAGCAATGTTCACCTTGGTAATTGTAGAACATTTATTTCTTTTGATATTATATTTAGATATCTTAGATATCTTGGATATAATGTTAGATATGTTAGAAATATTACTGATGTAGGTCATCTTGAAGATACAGGAGAAGATAAAATCTCAAAAAAAGCAAAAATTGAACAACTTGAGCCAATGGAAATTGCCCAAAAATATACAAATAGCTTTAGAGATGTTATTAAAAAGTTTAATGTATTAAATCCGAGTATAGAGCCTGTAGCTTCAGGACATATAACTGAGCAGATCTCTATAATAGAAGATTTAATTAAAAAAGATCTTGCTTATATTTCTAACGGTTCTGTATATTTTGATATTTCTAATTACAATAAGGTTGATTCATACGGAAAACTCTCGGGAAGAGATTTGGATAAAATTAAATCTAACTCAAGAACTCTAGCTAGTCAAGACGACAAAAAAAATGAATATGATTTTGCACTTTGGAAAAAAGCTGAAAAAAATCATCTCATGAAATGGAAATCTCCGTGGAGTGAAGGATTTCCAGGCTGGCACCTAGAGTGTACAGCAATGAGTAATAAATATCTCGGTGATGAATTTGATATTCATGGAGGTGGAATAGATTTAAAATTCCCTCATCATGAATGTGAGATTGCTCAGGCAGTTGGATATACGGGGAAGCAACCAGCAAAGTTTTGGATACATACTAATATGCTGACATTAAATAATAAAAAAATGTCTAAATCTCTTGATAATAATATTTTACCAGATGAACTTTTTTCTGGTAAAAATGAGTTTTTTTCAAAGCCATTTGATCCTAATATTATAAGGTTTTTCTTCCTTCAAGCACATTATAGAAATGAATTGGATATTAGTGAAGATGCGATTCTGGCATCAGAAAAAGGTTTTGAAAGACTGGTTGAGATGTTAGATAGGATATCTAATATTGAGGCTTCAAAAAATAATAATGATGAACTTTTTAATCAAATTAAGCAATGGGAAAAAAATTGTTTTGATTGTTTAGATGATGATTTTAACACACCTATGTTAATTGCTGAAATTTTTAATTCTTCAAAGCTAATTAATCAAATTGAAAAAAACGGAAACCTTGGTCATAGAGAAAAAGATTATTTTTTAGGTTTATACGACACTCTACTTAGTGACATATTAGGTATAAATTATAATAAATCAACCTCAAGTGATGATTCTATTCTTGAAATATTATTAAATATTAGAGATGATGCTAGGGTTAAAAAAGATTTTGATTTATCAGACTCAATAAGAGATCAACTAAATAAATTAGGAGTAAAAGTCAATGATAATAATTAGTAAAATACTTGCTATTCCATTTATAGTATTGATTAGAATATATAGGATTTTTATATCTCCATTATTAGGGAGTAATTGTCGCCATACTCCAACTTGTTCTGAATATGGTATTATTGCGCTGAAAAAACATGGCGTATTCAAAGGTACTTTTTTAACTACAAAAAGAATTTTAAAGTGTAATTCACTATTTAAGGGTGGTTATGATCCTGTACCATAAATTATAGTTATATTTAAAAATGACAATTTCTCAAATAAAATGGTCACCCACTGAATCATTTGAAATACTAGGTTTTCCAGTCTATATATATAGTTTGATGTTTATTCTGGCATTTCTTTTAGGTTATAATCTTGTCAAGTCTTTCTTTATAAAAGAGAAAGTAGATGAAAAATATCTTGACCCATTATTAATATATCTTGTACTCTCTGTTTTTCTTGGAGCAAGATTAGGTGAAGTTTTTTTCTATCAATGGGGATATTATCAAAATCATTTAATTGAAATATTATTACCTATTCAGGAATCACCGAACTCATCAATACTTGGATTAATTGATGGGTATAAATTTACTGGATATAGAGGTCTGGCTAGTCATGGAGCTGCAATAGGTATGACTATCGGTCTATTAATATTTAAAAGAAAATATAATTTTAAGAGTCTTCTATGGATATTTGATAGACTAACAATTCCAACTGCAATTGGTGGGGCTTTTGTAAGAATTGGTAATTTTTTTAATTCTGAAATTTTAGGAAAATACACTAACAACGATTGGGGGGTTATATTTGAAAATAGAGGTGAGACCTTGCCTAGACATCCTGCTCAGTTGTATGAATCATTTGGATATATATTTCTTTTTATAATACTTTATATTTTGTATCAAAAAGTATCAATTAGAGAGAAGGAAGGAAAATTATTTGGGTATTTTTTAATTGGCTTATTTTCAATCAGATTTATTGTTGAATTTGTAAAGGAGAGTCAAGGTGGTATTGAAACATTTCTTCCTGGTCTTTCAACAGGTCAATGGTTAAGTATACCTTTTATTTTAATTGGAATTGTATTCTTATCTATTAATAGAAAAAAAGTTAATTATTAACTTTCTTTTTATAAGAGTCAAACATAATTGGAGTAGCTATAAATACTGAAGAGTAAGTTCCAACCATTACTCCAATAATTAAAGCAAACATAAATCCTCTTATTGATTCTCCACCAAAAATAAAAATAGCTATTAGAACAATCAGCGTTGTTAGAGAAGTATTAAGTGTTCTACTTAATGTACTATTTAATGCTGTATTTACAGTAGTTTCATTGTCCCAAGACTTGTGTATCCTAAAGAATTCCCTTATTCTGTCAAACACAACAACTGTATCATTAAGTGAGTAACCTATAACTGTTAAAAGAGCAGCTATAAATGCTTGGTTTATCTCCATATTAAAAGGCATTATTTTATATGTAAGAGAGAAAATACCTAGTACGATTAAAACATCATGAAATACAGCAGAAACTGCACCTAAAGAAAATTGCCATTTTTGAAATCTAAGAAGTATATAGAAGAAAACAATAACAAGTGAACCAAAAATAGCCCAAACAGAATTTTGTTTAATATCATCAGCAATTGTTGGACCAACTTTGATACTTGACATAATACCTAAATCCTCACCAGCTGTAAATTCACTATATGAAATTTGATTATCAAATTGTTGACCAAGATTATCAAAGAGAATGTTTTTTATCTCATCATCAACAGCAAGACCTTCTTGATCTACCTTATATTTAGTTGTAATTTTCAACTGATTGGATGCTCCAAAAGTTTTAACTTCAGCACTTCCAAATGCATCGTTTAAAGTAGACTCAATATCAGACGATTTTACTTCTTTATCAAATCTAACAATGTATGATCTTCCACCTAAGAAATCAACACCTTGATTTAATCCTTGGAATAGAAGAGAACTGATACTAATTAATAAAAGTGTTGCAGAAATTACATATGTGGCTTTTCTTTTTCCTAAGAACTTAATTTTTAAATTACTAAATAAGTCCTTTGTTGATTTTGTTGAAAAAGACAATTTTCCTGACTTAAACACCTTATTATCAATTAATAATCTAGTTATAAAAATTGCTGTAAATAAAGATGTTGCAATACCAATTAGTAATGTTGTTGCGAAACCTTTAATAGGACCTGTCCCAAAGATATATAAAACAAGTGCTGTAAGTCCTGTTGTAATATTTGCATCTAAAATTGAAGATAATGCATTATTAAATCCATCATTAATAGATTGTTTTAAGCCCTTTTCTTTTCTTAGTTCCTCTCTAACCCTTTCAAAAATAAGTACATTAGCATCAACTGATATACCTATAGTCAATACAATACCAGCAATACCAGGAAGAGTTAGTACAGCTCCTAAACCAGCAAGAATACCAAATATTAAAACAATATTAAGTATTAGTGCAATATCAGCAAATATACCTGAAGGTCCATAATAAAATATCATCCACATTAAAACAAAAGTTAATGCTATTAAGAAAGAGTATATACCGCTATCAATTGCTTCTTGACCAAGAGAAGGACCAACAACCTCAGATTGAATAATAGTAGCGGAAGCAGGTAGTTTACCTGCTCTTAATACATTTGCTAAATCAATTGCCTCATTTAGATCAAAGTCACCCGTAATCTCAGATCTTCCTCCACTAATTGCACCTCTGGTTACTCCTGGAGCTGAATAAATAATATCATCTAATACGATTGCAATATTTGAATTTTGAGCATATGCTACACCTGTTAAATCTTCCCAAATTCTTGCACCTTGAGCATTCATTTGCATTGAAACAGCAGCATTTCCAACTGCATCATAGCTTTGTGAAGCATCAACAACAACACCGCCACTCAATGGAGGTGTATCATCTCTATTTGATTTTATAGCATACAGACTTGTCAGACCATCTGTATCTTGTTTTCCCCAAAGGAATTTAGCATATCTATATTCTCTAGGAAGAAGTTTTCTAACATCAGGAATTGATAAATATGAATTTACTATTTCTTGGTCTCTGGGTAAAAATCTAGCGATAATAGGTCCTCCCTGGAAGCTGTAAGCTCTAACTAGACTTAGAATAGGATTAGATGTATTTTGTATAGAATCTGATGTTTGTTCTACTTCAGACAAAAGATCATCTATATCGGATTCGTTAGATGTTGTCTCTGTTTCTATTTCAATAGAGGCTAGATATTGGTCTGCCGATACTAAAAAGTCTAATAAATCCTCATTTTTAAAGGTTTCCCAAAATTCTAATTGTGCAGTACTTTGTAATAAGTTTTGAATTCTATCTACATCTTTCGCACCGGGTAATTCAATTAATATTCTCCCAGATGTACCTAGCCTTTGAATATTAGGTTGTGTTACTCCAAATTTATCAATACGTTTTCTTAAAACTTCAAATGCAGAGACTATTGATTCATCAACCTTTGTTCTAAGAATTGATTTTAAGTCATCATCAGATGTATCAAATGAGACATCTGAACTCAAGGTTCTATTACCAAAAATTTCTGGAGAGGTTAATCTAGTTGGGTCTGGATTTGAATCAAATGCATCGAAAAAAGACTCTAAATAAGTTTGATCAGATTGTTTCTGAAGCTCATCAGCATCATTAAGGGAAGAAACAAATTTTTCATTAACTGAATTTTCAGATAGACCCTTAAGCAAATCTTTTATTGAGATTTGGAGGATAACATTTATACCACCCTTTAAATCCAGTCCTTGATTTAATTCTTTTTGTTTGGCGTCATTATAAGATGAATACATTAATACTGGGAGATCACCGATTGAATCAAGAAATCTTACTTCTTCACTAGCTCTCTTTTCTGCAAAAGAAATCTCATCTTCAGAGATTTTTTCAATTGCAGCATTTCTTGCTTTATTTTCAAGAGTTGAGGATATAAAAGTAAAAGACAGTTGGTAAATACTAACAATACCGAATAAAATCGCAAAAGTCTTAATTAATGAATTTCCTTGCATGATACATTTTTAACGCCTGCAAATATAACATTTGAATATTGAACAAACAACTTTATCTAGATTAAACCATCTAAGGCTAAGTTCGTTTGTTTAACAGCTTTAACACTCTTTTCAAACATTTCTATTTCGTTTTTATTAATATCTAAGTTAACTACTTCCTCAAAGCCATTCTTCCCAATTATTGCTGGCACACCTATACATATATCCTCAGAATTATACTCACCCTCCAAATAAACTGAACAAGGAAGAATTTCCTTTGTGTCATTAACAATTGCATTTACTAAATATGAGACTGAGGCCCCAGGAGCATACCAAGCAGAGGTTCCAAGTAATTTAGTTAGAGTAGCTCCGCCTACCATAGTATCCGCAGAAATTTTTTGAAGTATATCTTGAGATACAATCTCTGATAAAAGTTTATTATTACATTTTGAAATTGAGGTTAGAGGAATCATAGTTGTATCACCATGCCCACCTATCACCATTGCATCAATATCATGTTGAGAAAAATTTGTTGCTAATGAGATATAAGTTTTAAACCTAGAACTATCAAGAATACCACCCATTCCAATAACTCTATTTTTACTGATATTGAATGACTTGTTAACTAGGTATGTCATTGTGTCCATAGGATTAGATACTACAATTATTATTGCATCAGGAGAGTGCATTAATAAGTTCTCAGACACAGATTTTACAATACTTGCATTAATTCCAATTAATTCCTCTCTAGTCATACCTGGTTTTCTTGGGATACCTGACGTAATTACCACAACATCACTGTTTGATGTGCTCTTATAATCATTTGTTACTCCTGTAACCTTTGATTTAAATCCTAATGTTGAGGTTGTTTGAGTTAAATCAAGAGCCTTGCCCTCAGCAAAACCATCTTTTATGTCTAGTAGTATTATTTCGTCTACAATTTCCTTTATTAAAATGTATTCTGCACAGGATGCACCAACATTACCTGCTCCAACAATAGTAACCTTCATATTTAAACATCTATTTTAGCATATATAGCATTATCCTCAATAAATTTTCTTCTAGGAGGAACTTCATCACCCATTAGTGTTGCAAACCATTCCTGAGCCTCTTTTGCATTGTCGTTATTAAGTGTTATTTGTCTCAAGGTTCTTGATTCAGGATTCATTGTAGTATCCCATAGTTGGTCTGCATTCATTTCACCAAGCCCCTTATATCTTTGTATAGAAACTCCTGAGCCTAAATCTTTGGCAATATTATCTCTTTCTTCATCGTTCCATGCATAAACTTTTTTACTACCTTTTTTGACAAGATATAAAGGAGGAGTTGCAATATAAATATTACCTCGCTCAACTAGTTCCCTCATATAATTAAAGAAGAATGTTAAGATCAAAGTTGAAATATGACTTCCATCAACATCAGCATCACACATAACAATTATTTTATGATATCTTAATTTTTCTAAATTAAGAGCTTTGCTATCCTCTTCTGTTCCAACAGAAACCCCAAGTGCAGTGTATATATTTCTTATTTCCTCGTTCTCAAAGACTCTGTGTTGTTGTGCTTTCTCTACATTTAATATTTTACCCCTTAATGGAAGAATTGCCTGAAAAACTCTATCTCTTCCTTGTTTAGCTGTTCCCCCTGCAGAATCACCCTCAACTAAAAACACTTCACACTTTGAAGGATCAGTCTCAGAGCAGTCTGATAATTTTCCCGGAAGCCCTCCGCCTGACATCACAGTCTTTCGTTGAATCATTTCTCTTGCTTTACTTGCAGCAGTTCTAGCTTGAGCAGCTAATATTATTTTTTGAACGATGATTTTGGAGTCATCTGGATTCTCCTCAAGATAATCTTCAAGCATTTGAGAAACAGACTGTGATACAGCTGAGCTAACTTCTCTATTACCAAGCTTGGTTTTTGTTTGACCTTCAAATTGTGGTTCTGCAACCTTAACTGAAATTACAGCAGTGAGTCCTTCTCTAAAGTCATCACTTGATATATCAAATTTGAGTTTGTCAGTTAAACCTGATGAATCAGCATATTTTTTTAACGTATTAGTCAAACCTCTTCTAAATCCTGTCAAATGAGTACCTCCTTCATGGGTATCAATATTATTAACATATGAATGAAGATTTTCTGAAAAAGAGGAATTATATACCATAGCAACCTCAACAGGGATACCGTTTTTTTCACCTTCCATTTTAATTATGCTACTAATGATAGGAACTCTTCCCTTATCTAAATATTGAATAAATTCACTTAAGCCTTCTTTTGAGTGAAAAGTCTCAGAAATAGGATTCCCATCCTTATCTTTGGTTCTATTATCTGTAATCGAAATAGTTAAGCCTTTATTTAAAAATGATAGCTCTCTCATTCTATTAGATAGAATTTCATAGTCGAACTCTGTTACTTCTTTAAAGATCTCTTTATCTGGAGTAAAAGTTACAAGAGTCCCTGTTTTATCAGATTTTCCTACTTCTTTGACAGGAGCACTGGGCTTTCCCTTGCTGTAAGACTGCTCGTATTCCTTTCCATCTCTATAAACTTTTGCTACTAGTAATTGAGATAGTGCATTTACACAGGACACACCAACACCATGAAGTCCACCTGAAACCTTATAAGAGTCTTTATCAAATTTACCTCCAGCACCAATTTTAGTCATAACTACCTCAAGTGCAGATACGCCTTCTTTCTTATGAATACCAACAGGAATTCCTCTCCCGTTATCTTCAACAGTTAAACTAGAATCTTTATTGATTTCAATTGATATTGCTGAACAATATCCAGCCATTGCCTCATCAATTGAGTTGTCAACCACTTCGTATACTAGATGATGAAGGCCACGAGACCCAACATCACCTATATACATTGAGGGTCTTTTTCTGACATGTTCCATACCCTCAAGGGCCTGAATACTATCTGCAGAATATTGATTTTTTTTATTGTTTGTAGACATTTTTTTGCTTCAAAAATATACCTATAAATATACTAATAATTGAGGGGGTAAAAAAGCTGATAAAGCCAGTATTTATAGTAAACTTATCAACATTTTATTCATATGATTCATTATGAATATTTGAGATAGAACGACCACTAGGATCATTCATCTTTTTAAACGCTTCATCCCATTCAAGCGCTTGAGGAGTACTACATGCAACGGAAGGAACAGAAGGGACAGATTTAGCAGCAGCATCACTTGGAAAATGATCTTTAAAAATTGATCTATAATAAAATTCTTCCTTGTTTTGAGGAGGATTTATAGGAAATATTTTAGAAGCATTTTTAAAATCAGAGTCTGAAACTTCCTCTGAAACAAGTTCTTTTAAACTATCAATCCATGAATATCCCACTCCATCGGAGAATTGTTCTTTTTGCCTCCAAAGAACACTTTCAGGAAGATAGTCTCTAAAGGCTTCCCTCAAAACCCATTTTTCAATCCTACCATTTTTAATCATTTTATCTTCAGGGTTTATTCCCATAGCAGTATCAATAAATTCTTTATCTAAAAAAGGTACCCTACCCTCAATACCCCATGCAGCAAGAGATTTATTGGCCCTCAAACAGTCATATTGATGAAGCTTATCTAACTTCCTAACAGTTTCTTCGTGAAATTCTTTTGAATTTGGGGCTTTGTGAAAATAAAGATAGCCGCCGAATAATTCATCAGCTCCTTCACCTGAAAGAACCATTTTGATACCAAGTGATTTAATGGCTCTGGCCATTAAATACATAGGTGTAGAAGCTCTAACAGTAGTGACATCATATGTTTCAAGGTGATATATTACATCTCTAATAGCATCAATACCTTCTTGAACGGTAAAGTTTATCTCATGATGAACAGTTCCAATATGGTCAGCTACAATTTTTGCAGCTTTCAGATCAGGGGCTCCTTCTAGCCCTACAGAAAAAGAGTGAAGCTGAGGCCACCAAGCATCTTGTTCATCATTTGACTCAATTCTTTTAGATGCAAATTTTTTAGCAAGTGCTGAAGTTATAGAAGAATCTAATCCACCAGATAGCAAAACTCCATATGGCACATCACTCATTAATTGTCTCTTAACAGCAGCTGATAAAGAATCATGAATATGCTTAATTATTGTTTCTGAATCCTTAACTCTATCAAATGAAGTCCATTTAGGAACATACCATTTAGTTAATTGACCATCACTACTATCAAGATAATGCCCAGGCGGGAATAACTCAATCTTATTACATACACCTTCTAATGATTTTAGTTCGGACGAAACATAAAAAATATTTTGTTTATCCCAGCCCATATAGAGAGGAATAATACCCATATGATCCCTAGCAATTATATACTTATCATTTGATGAGTCATATAATGCAAAAGCAAAAATTCCATTTAAATCATTTAAGAAGTTGACTCCTTTTTCTTGGTACAATGCAAGAATTACCTCACAATCAGATTCTGTTTTAAAATTATAGTCAGGAGTATGTTTATTTTTAAGATCTATATGATTATATATTTCTCCATTAACAGCAATCACTTTAAGACCATCATCAGAAATTATTGGCTGTTTTCCAGAGGTAGGATCAACTATAGCCAGTCTTTCATGAGCCAGAACAGCTCTTTCATTTGAATATATACCACTCCAGTCAGGCCCTCTATGCCTAACCTTTTTAGCCATCTTTAGAACATTAGATCTTACTTCATCACTATTGCTTTTTATGTCAAAAGCACAAACAATTCCACACATATACTAGTTATATCTTCTATTAAACACCAACTCACCATTTATAAAGGTTGCGACAACATTAGTATTAGGTATTGAAGCTTCTGGTGATCTAAGAATATCATTATCCAGAATTATAAAATCTGCATCCTTTCCAACCTCGATGCTACCTTTTTCATTTTCTTCGAAATTTGCATATGCACCAAAAATAGTCATTGCCTTTAGAGCGTCTACTCTGTTCATAATATTTTCAGTTTGAAATCCGTCTTCAGGAAATCCATCTTTATCTTTTCTAACTGTAGCCGAATAGAATGTCATCATTGGATTAATGTCTTCAACTGGGAAGTCAGTTCCAAAAGCAATTACTGATGATTGTTCAAGAAGATCCTGAAATGCATATGCATGTTTAGCCCTTTCTTTACCTATTCTATCATAAAGCCAATACATATCACTAGTTGCATGAGTTGGTTGAACAGAAGGAATAATTTTTTGATTAAATAACTCAATATCACCTTCACTTAAAACTTGTGCATGCTCAACGCGCCATCTTGGATCACGATAATTAAATAAAGCATCTCTATATGCATTTAGAACAACTCTATTTGCATTATCACCAATTGCATGTGTATTTAGCTGAAAACTAGTTCCAGCTAATTTGAATGCTAAACTTTTTATTGAATCAGCTGGAGTTATCATTAAACCGTAATACCCCTTTCTATCAGAATATTCATCAATCATGCTTGCTCCCCTTGAACCTAAAGCACCATCAGCAAGAACCTTTACTGATCTAACATTTAACCTATCTGTTTTATAGGGACCTTGACTTATATAATAATCAACATCAGGCCCATTTTCAATCATTGCATAAATTTTTATTTTAAGAATTCCTGATTTTTGTAAACTATCAATTAATTCTATTTGATTTCTTGAGATCCCAGCTTCTGAAACTGTTGTTAGTCCATTTTCAAAAGCCATATCTTGAGCAGAGAGTAATGCCTTTATTGATTCCTCTTTTGTAGGCGGTGGAATTATGTTATCAATTAATTGCATTGAATTGTCTATAAGGACTCCTGTTAATATTCCATTAGATTTAATAAATTCGCCACCATCTATCTTTGATGAATTAGTTATACCTGCAAGATTTAATGCATAGTCATTAACTAAATAGGCATGACCATCAATTCTTCCTAGAATTACCGCTTTGTCAGGAAATGCATCATTTAATAATTTGTTTGTAGGTAAAGATTTAACACTCCAATCATTTTGGTCCCAGCCTCTACCCATTATAAAATCTTTATTATTTTTCTTATCGAACTCAATTACTCTATCGACTATTTCATCAAAACTTTTGGTACCCTTTAAATCTACTTGGGCATTTAAGAACCCAAGGCCATAAAAATGTGCATGAGAATCAATAAAACCAGCGTAAACTGGCAAACCTTCAGCATTTATTATATTTGACGAAGAGTAATTAGAGATTACCGAGTCATCACCCACATACACAAACTTTCCATCTTTAACAGCAAAAGAAGTAGCTAATTGACTTGAATCATTTGAAGTAAACACCTCTGCATTATAAAGAATTAGATCAACCTTTTCAGCACATGAGGTTAATAAAAGAAGTAGGAATATTAATAATTTTTTACTCATAAAAAATAAATACAAATTAAGTCAAATGAAACATATCAAACAAAAAAAAACAGAATAATAATTAACAATTTCATATTACAATTATTTATTACTTTGGCTAAAATTAATTATGAAAATTGTTGAAATAAAAAATACCACCCTTTCAATCAATGATGAAAATGTATTAGAAAATTTAAATTTTGAATTATCTAAAGGAGAAATGAAATTTTTAATAGGGAAAACTGGAAGTGGAAAAACAACATTTATAAATTCAATATTTGGAAATTTAAAACCTTCAAAATCCACTTTATTTAAAGTCTTAAGCTTTGATATTAACAAGATTAATGATAATGAGATTCCATATTTAAGGAGAAAGATTGGATTTGTATTTCAAGATTTTAAACTCTTAAAAGACAGAAGTATTTTCGATAATCTAAAATTTGTTCTTAAAGCAACCGGTTGGTCAGATTCAGATAAAATTAAAAATCAAATTGATAAAGTTCTTGAGCTGGTTAAGTTTACCTCTTCTCTTGGTAAATTTCCAAACGAGTTATCAGGAGGAGAACAACAAAGAGTTGCCATTGCTAGATCTATGTTAAATGATCCTGAATTGATTATTGCAGATGAACCAACGGGAAACCTTGATCCAGAAACTAGTTCAGAAATAATATCTCTTTTTAAGAAACTTAATTCCTTGGGTACATCCATGATAATTGCAACTCATGATTATAATTTAATACTTAAATTAGATGGTCAGGTATACAAATGCGAAGATGGAACTATATTTGAAGTACAAAGAAAATAAATATGATTACAGATAAAATATCTAAAGACAAATTTCTATTGATCGCTGGCCCATGTGCAATTGAAGGAGAAGATATAGCTATTAAAATAGCAGAGCAACTTGTTTCAATAACTTCTAAATTATCTATTCCTCTTGTATTTAAGGGAAGCTATAGAAAAGCTAATAGAACTAGACTTGACAGTTTTACTGGTATTGGTGATCTTAAGGCATTAAAAATTCTAAAAAAAATTAACTCTGAATTTAATATTCCTGTTATTACAGATATACATGGCAAAGATGAAGCAAAATTAGCTGCAGAATATGTTGATATAATTCAAATTCCTGCTTTTTTAGCAAGACAAACCGATCTGCTTATAAATGCAGCAAAAACTGGAAAAACAGTTAACATTAAAAAAGGACAATTTATGAGTGCTGAGAGCATGAAATATGCAGTTGATAAAGTTAAACAATCAGGAAACAATAATGTTATGTTAACTGAGAGAGGAACTCAATTTGGATACGACGATCTAATAGTGGATTTTAGAGGAATCTCTGAATTAAAGAAATTAGCTCCTACTATTTTAGATGTGACCCACTCTGTTCAAAGACCAAATCAAAGTACAGGTATAACTGGAGGAAGTCCTGAGCATATTGAGTCTCTAGCCAAAGCAGGAATAGTTAATAATATCGATGGAATATTTCTTGAAACACATATTAATCCATCAGAAGCAAAAAGTGATGGATCAAATATGCTAGATATTAAAAACCTAGATAAATTATTATCCAATCTACTTCAATTAAGAGAGGCATCTTCAAAACTATAATCTTAATTATCATATCTTTGCAAATCTATTGTACTTTGAAATTTTGGGGTCGACAGGTTTTGACAGCAAGACTAATTTTTTTATTAGCAGGTCGAGGTTTGAAAATAAACTCGTTAAATTAATTTTCAGCTTTTAAATGGCGAAAATAACTACGCTCTAGCTGCATAATTGACTGAATCATAGTAAGTCATTGCGAATCTCAACTAGGTTGAGAAGCTAGATGTCTCATGAAGACTTTGATTAACAGTTTTTATATATGAGATACCATTAAGTTAATCTAGAGTTTTATTGTCACTGAATAAAACTTAAAACTTAAGTGATAAGGAAAATATTTTGGTTGTTATCTACCAAGTATTTTCTCGAAAATTTAAAGGTAAATAAGCTTGTAGAAGGTAATTTAATTACTTGTATGGACGCGGGTTCGAATCCCGCCGACTCCACAAATTCTTCTTTATTTATAATAATTCTAAATAATTTTTCTATTTTTAATTTTCTTAAACTAAAAATTAACTATGAAAAATTTATTATTAACACTTACACTTTTATTCAGTCTCTCCTTAAGTGCTCAATACGCAGTTATGTCTGCTGTTGACCTTAATGATGGTGCTGAACAAGATTACTTAAAACTTGAAAAGTTCTGGTCAGGAATTCATCAAGAAGCTATTAAACAAGGACTTCAATCTGGATGGTCTGTTTGGAAAAGAACACCACAAGAAGGAGATGAGCCAGGAAATAACGAGTATCTAATTTTTGATCTATACGAGTCAATGGAACAAATGGAGAAAGGATATAACGGAGCTGAGTTAGCTCAGAAAGTATATAAAGGAAAAATGTCAAGAAGATCTATCCAAAGAATGTTAGATGGAACTGGTTCTGAAAGTAGAGAAAGACGAAACTATATCCTTGAAGTTGTTGATGGGACTATACTTGCAGGTGGAGATGTAAAACCAGGTGATAAAGCATCACTTAACTTAATGAGTAAAAAATCTGATGATTTTGAAAACTACGAGTCTAAAGTTTGGAAGCCTATAGCTGAGCAAAATATTTTAAACGGAAGAATAAGACAATGGGTTCTTGTTAAAGTAAAAGACAGAGCTGATAATGCTTATACAGGATTTACTCATTTTGCATGGAATCTAGCTGGTAACCCAGATGTAGAGTTTGAAGGTATGTCAGGTTTTAAATGGGATAAACTGTGGGAAGGAATTGAATCATCAAGAGACATGCAAGATTCTGAAGAATATACATGTGTGTTTGTTGCTAACTAAAAATTAAATAAAATGAAAAAAATACTATTATTATTAACATTAATATTTACAACAACTACATCAGCTCAATATGCTATAGTTAGTGCGGTAGACCTAAAAGAAGGTGCTGAGGATGACTATATTAAAACTGAGAAATTCTGGGGACCACTTCATAAAAAAGCAATTGAAGATGGAGTTCAGACTCAACAAGCTGTATGGAAAGTTATACAAACTAGCGATGATAGAGAGAATCCTGCCGATTACTTTATAATTACAAGTTTTGCTAGTAAAGAGCAGTTAGCAAATTATAGTTCTGCAGATTATGGAAAATATGCACAAGAAGCATATAAAGGTAAGATGTCTAAAAGAGCAATTACAAGAATGTTCGATGCTTCTCCAAACTCAAGTAATCAAAGGAGAAACTATCATATTGAAGGTGTTTCATGGACTATACTTGCAGGTGGAGACTTAAAACAAGGAGATAGAATGAGTATTACATCCACAATAGCAAAATCTGATGATTTTGAAAGCTGGGAATCTGAAATAATTAAACCGATGGTAGAGAAAGAAATTTTAATGGGACAACACAGATATTGGGGTCTTGCTAAAATTTATGAAAGAACTGATAATGCATATGAGGATGCAACTCATTTCTTTTTTAATATTGGAGTACCTGGTGCATCTAGATCAGGTTGGCAGTCCATGGGTGATACTTTTAAAGGCACAAAGTTAAGAGAAGGTGTTCAATCAGCAAGTGATCATCAAAACTTTGTCACACTTGAATTAGTTTCAATTCATAACTAATTATCTAAATTTTATCATTAAAAGACCCACCTTAATGGTGGGTTTTTTATTTTTGTACCATGTACAAAGAAGAAATAATTGAATTTTTATCTAATTATGGTATAAGTTCTTACCTATCAAACCTAATAACAACAGGTCTTATAATATTATCTATAACAGTAATAGTTATAATGATAAATTATATAACAAGAAGAATAATCTTATCCTTTTTTAAAAGAATTGCCAAATCAACTTCATCTACATTTGATGATCTTTTGATAAAAAACAAGGTTCCAAGACTTTTATCATTTATTCCATCATTATTTTTTCTTTATTTGGTTATTCCCACTTATACTGATAATCTAGTAATTATAATTGAGGCATTAACAATTGTTTTATTTATAATAACTGTAAAGTCTGTTCTTGGAACTGTAAAAGATTATTTCAAGTTAAGTTCATCTCTTAAACACATACCAATAGATAGCTATATACAGGTTATAATGATATTTCTATGGTTCATTGGTATAATATTAATTTTATCTGTCCTCACTGGGAGGGAGATTGGAACATTTCTAGCATCACTTGGTGCACTTTCAGCTATAATTATTTTAGTTTTTAGAGATACAATACTCGGGTTTGTTTCTAGTATTCAAATTACAGTAAATGATACTGTAAGGATTGGTGATTGGATTACTATGAAAGGTTCTGATGCTGATGGAACAGTTATAGAAGTGAATCTATCCACTGTTAAAGTTCAAAACTTTGATAATACTATTACAACAATTCCTACTTACAAGCTTGTTTCAGATTCATTTATTAATTGGAGAGGTATGGAAGAATCGAAAGGGAGAAGAATTAAAAGATCACTTTTAATTAAACCAAGTTCTGTTCGATTTTTAAAAAATGAAGAAATTAATGAACTAAAAAAAGTAAAATTGATAAAAGATTATTTAAATAAGAAAAGCAGTGAAATTGAATTATATAATCAAAAAGAAAATGCTGATAAGTCTATGCTTTTAAATGGAAGAAACATGACTAACTTAGGTGTATTCAGAACTTATATTGAAGAGTATTTAAAAGCACATCCTATGACAAATGATGATCTGACTATGATGTGTAGGCAACTTGAACCTACTTCTCAAGGTATTCCAATTCAGATTTATGCTTTTTCAAAAGACAAAGAGTGGACAAAATATGAGGCACTTACCTCTGATATTTTTGACCACCTTTTATCTTCTGTTAAATACTTTAAACTAGAGTGTTTTGAACTTAATCAGCCTACCTCTAATTAATTCCAGTTCCTGATAAATGAGGAGGGTTAAGCTCCTTTACTTCATTCTCTAATGTTTCAAGCTCAGACTTAAACATCTTTACATCAGTAGCTAACTTTTTAAATAATTTTTCAGCTATTTCAAGATTTGATTTATTTAAATCAGTTGGACCATAGGAAGTAGATAGACCTTGCATTGCAATTTGAACTCTTGTTGAAATTGTTACCTTATCCCACTCTCCAATCTCTGATCTTGCATTATTCCCATTAGTGTCAGTGTCAAAAGCATTATATTTTGCCTTAAAATCTGAAATCTTTTTCATTAATTCTGGAGAAAATTCTTCTAACTGCATTGAAGCTTTTTCTAACAGTTGGACTTTATTCTCCATCATGTTGAACTCGTCTTGATATTTAGACATTTCAATGTAAAGACTTGATATTCTCTCCCTGAAGGAGTTATATTCATCATGTGAAGCTCCTTCTAAAGTTCCAGCTCTTAGAGGTTTTACATTAAATTCAACAGGACCATCTAGTTTTTCTACAGACCCGTTGTTTTCAAGATATAAGTTAGCTGTGTACTGTCCTGGAGTCACATATGGACCAGATGGGTTCCACCACCAATTTGATTGAGCTCTTCCAGCTCTAACTGGATAGTAACTTTTATGTCTTAAATTCCATGCAATTCTACCTGAACCATTTGATGCATTCTTTTTCACATTTCTAATATGATTACCTTCTGAATCAGTTATAGTTAGAATTATGCTTGCTGGCTTTTCATTCATTTCTTCAGAAAGAGCGTCATATCCTGGGAATGAAACATCTTCTTTATTAGAATTAAGTTTTTTTTCAGATTGTATTCTAAGAGATTTTGAAGTCTTAGGCATATCTTTTAAATGATATGTAAAAACTGCACCATACTCTGGATTCTTAGCGACATAGAATTGACCACCAGTATTTCCAAGAGAATTTCTTGGTTTAAACAATTTAGCATCTCTTGGCTTAAATAATTTTCCTTTTTTAGATAAATTCTCCTTTGTCATTTCTCTTAGTGCACTATAATCATCTAGCACGAAGAAACCTCTTCCAAAAGAGGCGCCAACTAAATCATTCTCTCTCTCTTGAATGACAATGTCTCTAAAGGATATAGTAGGTGTACCAGGAAGTTTTTGCCAGTTATTTCCAGCATCTAGTGAAGTATATATACCAAACTCTGTTGCTAAAAAGAATAAGTTTTTATTTATATGATCTTGGACAAATCTCCAAACTAATGTTCTGTCTGGAATATTGTTGGAAATAGATTCCCATGACTCTCCTAGATCATGACTTTTGTAAAGATATGGAGACAAGTCTCCCTCTTTATGATTATCTAATGAAACATATACTGTATTGGGATCGTAAAGATCTGCCTTGATATCATTTACAAATGTCCTTTCTGCTAATCCAAGCTTTGTAACAGGAATTGATTTCCATGAATCACCACCATTAATTGTTACTTGGATAAAACCGTCATCAGTACCAGCCCATATAATACCTTCTTGAACAGGTGACTCTGAAAGTGAAGTGATCGTATTATATTGAGACATTGCTTTAACATCCCATGCATTATCCCAGCTTTGTTTTCTGCCCATAATTGGAAGCTCAATTCTATTCTCATTTCTAGTTAAGTCTCCAGATATAGGATTCCAGCTGTCACCTCTATCCTCTGATTCCCATACTCTATAAGAGCCTATATATATTTTAGCTGGGTTGTGGGGACTTACTAATATTGGTGTATCCCAATTATATCTTTCATGAGGGTCACCATCTAATGCTTGAGGTTGAACAAAAACTTGTTCACCAGTCTCCAGGTCAACTCTATGGAATCTTCCCTCTTGAGTTGTTGCATATATAATATTATTATATACAGGATCAGTAGCTGATTGATGACCATCTGCAAATAAAGTTTTATACCAGTCACGATTTGTAATACCTGCACCTTCATCTGTAGCCGAAGGACCACCTGCTGATCCATTATCTTGAGTACCACCAAATATATGATAGAAAGGCTCTGCATTATTCACAGCAACTTTATAGAACTGAGTCAGAGGAAGATTTAAAAAATAATGCCAATTTTGAGCTAAGTCAAAACTTTCATATATACCAGCATCAGTTCCAACCATTATATAGTCTGGGTCACTATCTTTAAATACAATAGCATGATGATCGCTATGCTTTTGTCTAGCACCCTCAAGAGTTCTAAAGTTTTTTCCACCATCTTCTGAAGTTAAAATTTGGACATTCATTAAATAAAGTCTGTCAAATTTATGAGGGCTTGTATATAGCTCTTGGTAATAATGGGGACCTGTTCCACCTGAAACAGTGTTTGACATTTTTTTCCATGATTCTCCCCTATCTACTGATCTGTAGATTCCACCTTTAGTTCTATCAGTCTCGATTGCAGCATAAACAACATCTGGATTTTGATATGACATTGCAATACCAATTTTACCTAGATTAGATCTAGGAATTCCGTTTGTTAACTTTTTCCATGTATTTCCATTGTCGTCAGATCTATGGATACCAGATCCAGGACCACCTCCCATATAAGCTGCTACAGTTCTGTGTCTATCCCAGGTAGCAGCATAAATTATGTTTGAATGTCTTGAATCCATCATAATGTCAGTAACACCTGTCCATTCAGAACCTCCTAATATTTTATTCCATGATTTACCTCCATCCATTGTCTTGTAAAGACCTCTCTCGCCGCCGCTTGACCATAGAGGTCCTTGTGCAGCAACGTACACGACATCAGAATTATCTGGGTGAACAATTATTTCAGATATATGCTCTGTCTTTTTTAGCCCCATATTCTTCCAGGTTTTTCCACCATCAGCACTCCTGTAAACACCGTCTCCATAACCAACATGTCTACCCCCAACATTTTCTCCTGTCCCAACCCATATAATACTTGGATTGGAAGGGTCAATTGTAATTGATCCTGTTGAATAAGTTGGTTGACTATCAAAAATAGGATTCCAAGTAGTTCCGGCATTATTAGTCATCCATACTCCTCCTGAACCTACTGCTACATACCATACATTTTCATTATCTGGATGTATTGCAATATCAGCAATTCTTCCTGATAGAAAAGCGGGTCCAACATTTCTAAATTTAAATGCATTTAAGGAAACCTTTTGATTTTTTGAATTGTCTTTTTGATTTCTTTTTCTTTGTGAGTTTGCTTCAATTGGCAAGAGCAAAAGAAAAGCAAACATTAATAGTAATAGTCTTTTCATATAATTAGTTTTTAATTTTAATTAAGATTTGAAACTTTTCTTAAATATAATAATATTTAGAAGATTTCAGCTATCATACATCTAGCACTTCCCCCACCATTATTCTCAATTGTTTTAATGTCTGAATGAATAATTTCAGAGTGTGACTCAATCTTTTTAAGCTGAGATTTATTGATTGAGTTAAAAGCTCTTGAACTCATAATTAAAATAGGAGAAGAGTCAGAATTTATTAGTTGGATACAATTACCTAAAAAGGAAGTCATTTGATCAAGAGAAATATTAATGATTTCTAGACCAGAATTATTTAATTTTTCAATAATATTTTCTCTTTCTTGTTTATCATGAATAGAATCAAGACATATAATAGAAAAATTATTACATATAGACATCATAACATTTGTGTGATAAATTGGTTTTGACTGATATGAAGAGTTAAAGATGACAGGAACATAGTCCATATCTAAGCAGAACTTTTTAAAAAGATCAATATTAGATCTTTTAGATATTGAACAATAGGCATTTTTTGATTTTCTATCCAAAACTATACTTCCAGTTCCTTCAAGAAATTTATTCTCATCTTCATAAAAAGAGTAATCCTTAACTATTTCGATATCACAACCAGATCTAGAAAGTTTTTTTAATATTTTAGACTCTCTTTCAAGCCTTCTATTAGGAGCAAACATAGGGTATAATATAGCTTTCTTAGAGTGATGAAAAGAGATCCAGTTATTTGGAAATACTGCATCAGGAGTATCAAATTTACTATCATCATCGAAATGAAATACATCTACTCCTGAATTTGAAATAACATCTTTAAGTTTATCAAATTCTTTTAATGCAATTGATTTTATCTGATCATTATTTTTTTTTCTTGATTGAAATACGTTATCCGAAAGAGTATATTCGTTATTCCTAAATTTATCAGGAGAAATCATTAATATTTTTGAAGTGAAATGGTTCATTACTCTCTATATAGGGGAAGTGTGGAACATCTAAATAGGCCAGACATCTTAGAGACATCAGAGTAGTCAACTTTTTCAACTAAAATACCTTTTTCCTCAAGCCATTTATTTAATCTTTTAAACATTGAATGAGAAACAACAACTTCTGGAGAAATAACAAACACGTTTGATGTAAGCATAAAAGATTCTCTTGAATTTGCAAGAAAAACATTTTTTCTTCCAAAGAACTTAATTAAAAACTCGTAATCTTCTTTATTTTTAAAACCATCAGGGC
>CACJMJ010000007.1 GCA_902594485.1 uncultured Bacteroidota bacterium | reverse complement strand
TCAATACGAAAGAGTAAAAGAAGAGGCTACTACTGTCCAAAGTAATACAACGTCTAATAATGTTATTCTTAATTCAAATGATCAAATGAAATTTGATAAAAAAATTATTAGAGTAAATGCTAATCAAAAAGTAACACTTACACTCAACCATAATGGAAGGTTCCCAGCCAGCTCAATGGGTCATAATTTTGTATTAATAAAAAAAGATGTTGATGTAAATGAATATGCATTAAGAGCAGCAGGTGCAAGAAACTCTGAATATATTCCTGAAGGAGATAATGAGATAGCTTACACTAAAATGCTAGGAGGTGGAGAAAGTGATTCAATTACTTTTGACGCCCCTGAGCCAGGTAAATATGTGTTTATTTGTTCTTTTCCAGGTCATTATCAACTAATGATGGGTGAGTTTATAGTAGTTTAAACATCAACATTTCCATCATAATATCCAGGTATTGGGACATAACCTAGCTTATTTGTCATTACATATTCAGTTAACTTATATGCTCTGACAGACATTTCTCTGAATAAACCACAAAGCTGTGAATAATTCTTTCCATTAGAATCTATATAGCTTTCAGAATCTAAATGATTAGATAAATGTTTCTCAAGTGAAATACTATCTATTTCATTAAGTCTTCTTTTGTTTTCATTTTTTAATATAACATCAATAAATTCATTTATTCCTGCATTCAATTCGGTTTGATTTTCTTTTGGAACATTTCTAGAAATATAGGCATCTACAAATCTTGAAAGCTTTAATGAAATAGCACCTGGTGTATCAGTCTCTGGAATAATTATTTCAAATATCCTATCTATAAAATTGATTTGATTTTTTTTGAAGTAATCAGGAGACCAATCAATATTATCTGTTTGACATGACTGAATCATACTCAATACACCTGTTGACAGGGTTATTGAACCAAAAGAAATACTGATATTTTTTATTGCCTCTCTTCTATTCATATTTATATATTTTGTTTGTTTAATTCTTCTACGGCGTGATTTGCAGCTCTTGCAGTTAAAGCCATATAAGTTATTGAAGGGTTTTGATTTCCTGCTGATGTCATACATGCACCATCAGTGACATATACATTTTTAACACTATGAATTTGATTATTTCCGTTTAAAACAGATGTTTTGGGATCTCTTCCCATTCTAGCAGTACCCATCTCATGAATTCCATTTCCAAAAACATAGTTATCATCAGACCCTGTTCCAACTACATTTTTAAAACCAGATCTTTCAAGCATTTCAACTGCTTGTTGTTTCATATCTTTTCTCATTGCTATCTCGTTCTCTCTAATTGTTGCATTAAATGTAACCGTTGGAAGTCCCCATTTATCTAGTTTATCATAATTTAAAGACATTTGATTATCATGATATGGTAAAATTTCACCAAAAGCACCCATTGATCCTGACCACTCACCTTCCTGAACAATAATTTCCTTAAAACTTTTTCCATATGCTGCAAGTTCCTCCTTGCTATTAGCTATACTCATAGAGCCTCTTCCAGCTCCACCTTGATAACCATATCCTCTAATGAAATCTTTTCTATTTGTGTTACCTCCAATATTTCTAAATCTAGGTATAAAGAATCCTGCTGGCTTTCTTCCATAAGTAGTTTTATTTTTAAATCCATCAAAAGTACCTCTAGCCCCGGTTTGAAAATGATGATCCATAAGGTTATGTCCTAATTCACCAGAATCATTCCCCATTCCATTTGGAAATCTATTGGATTTGGACTGCATTAAAATAGATGTAGATCCAATTGCTGACGAACATAAAAAAATTACTTTGGCATAATACTCATAAGATTTATTATTTTCAGCGTCAATTACCCTAACACCTTTTGCTCTTTTTTTATCTTCATCATAAATTATCTCGTGGACAATTGAATTTGGCATCAATGTCATATTTCCAGTTGCCTCTGCAGCTGGCAATGTAGAAGAATTACTACTAAAATATGCGCCATATGGACATCCTCGCATACATCTATTTCTGTATTGACATGTAACTCTCCCTAGTCCTGGTTTTGTTCCTTCAGTAATGTGAGCAGTACGAGCATTTGAAAGTATTCTTCCATCATTAAAGTTCTTAGAAATACTCTCACGCATATGTTGTTCTAAAATATTTAATTCAAATGGTTTGAGAAATTTTCCATCTGGAAACTGAGGTAAGCCCTCATATCTTCCCTGAACACCAATGTATTGCTCAACATAGTCATACCAAGGAGAAATATCCTTATATCTTATAGGCCAGTCAATAGCTACCCCATCTTTTAAGTTAGCCTCAAAATCAAATTCACTAAGTCTATACGTATGTCTTCCCCATGTTAAGGATCTTCCACCTACATGATACCCTCTTATCCAATTAAATTTATTTTCATCGTCGTTATAAGGGTGATCTAAGTCATCAACAAAAAAGTGTCTAGATGACTCTTTATTTACATATCCTGTCCTACTTTGCTTTGGTTGTCTTTTATAAGCATCTTGAGTAATATTGTCACCCCCTTTGAAGTCCCATGGATCCATATTAGCAGTATGATAATCATCTATATGATTAATCATTCTACCACGTTCCAACACAAGAGTTTTTAGTCCTTTTTCAGTTAGTTCTTTAGCTGCCCATCCACCACTTATACCTGTTCCAACAACAATAGCATCAAATGTATTCTCCATATTATTTAATTAGAAATCAATTCTAAATTAACATTAAATAATTTAAATCATAATTAATTATTTAAATTTATATTTATAGTATATAAAACCACTTAATATGAAAAGAAAAGAATTTATCAAACTAGCCTCAACAGGAGCACTAGGTATATCCTCTTTGGGATATATTTCATGCCAATCTAAAAAAGAAATTTTTTTTAAATTATCACTTGCTCAATGGTCATTAAATAAAGCAATAAATGGAGGAGAAATGTCTCCTTATTTATTTGCAGAAAAATCAAAAAATCTCGGATTTACTGGTCTTGAATATGTAAATCAATTATACGATGATGTAATGAAGAGTGATGATAAATCATCAAGTGTTAAAAATTTTATCAAAAAAAGTAATCAACTTGCATCTGATAATGGTTTGGAAAATGTCCTTATTATGATTGATGATGAAGGGGATCTTGCAGATGAAAATGAAGAATTAAGATTGCAAGCTATAGATAACCATAAATTATGGATTGATGCAGCTGCAGAAATGAATTGCTCATCAGTAAGGCTAAATCTTTATGGCTCAAAAGATATTGAAACATGGAAAGCTCTATCAATAAAAAGTCTTGGCAGATTAGGAGAATATGCAAAAGGTTCAGGCCTTAATGTAATTGTTGAAAATCATGGAAGAATCACTTCAAATATTCCTGAGCTTATGAATGTAATAAATGGTGTAAATATGGAAAATGTTGGAACTCTTCCAGATTTTGGAAATTTCTGTATGGCTGATGAAGGTTATGGATCTGTCTTTGATGGAACTTGTGAAACGATGTATGATTTCTACAAAGGGGTTGAAGAAATGATGCCAAAAGCATTTGCTGTAAGTGCAAAATCTAATGATTTTGATGAAAATGGTGATGAAAAAACTATAGATTATACTAGGATGTTAAAGATTGTGAAAAGCTTTGGATACACAGGTTATATTGGAGTTGAATATGAAGGTGATAGGCTGTCTGAAGAAGATGGAATAATTGCAACTAGAGATTTATTAATAAAAGTTGGGCAATCAATTTAAATCATTATGGATAAAATAATAAATACTAAACTAAGTATTATGATGTTCCTCGAATTTTTTATTTGGGGCTGTTGGTTCGTGACTATGGGTACATTCTTGACTCAAGCATTTAGTGCATCTGGAGGTGAAATTGCTTTAGCTTATGAAACTCAATCATGGGGAGCAATAATTGCTCCATTTATAATTGGACTTATTGCGGATAGATATTTTGATGCTGAAAAGATTCTTGCATTAATTCATATTTTGGGTGGAGGACTTTTATTTATGTGTTCTATTGCACTTGGATTTGATAAATTCTACCCATACATTCTAATTTATATGATTTTATATATGCCAACTTTAGCATTAGTAAACTCTATAGCATTTAGACAGATGAAAGATCCTTCTAAGGAGTTTCCAAAGATTAGAGTCTGGGGAACTATTGGTTGGATAGTTGCAGGGCTTGTAATTAGCTATGGTGTTGGTTGGGAAGCAAGTCAGAAATTAGAATATACATTCTATCTTGCAGCTATAGTTTCTGTAGCACTAGGTTTATTTAGCTTTAGTTTACCTAAAACACCTCCTAAAGCTACTAACGAAAGCCCTAGTATAAGGGAAATACTTGGTCTTGATGCATTGAAACTTTTAAATGACTCCAGATATCTTATATTCTTTATTTCATCTATACTAATATGTATCCCTCTTGCTTTTTATTATCAAGATGCTAATTTATTTCTTAATGAGCTAGGTATGAAAAATGCAGCAGGAGTAATGACTCTAGGGCAAATTTCTGAGGCATTATTTATTCTTTTATTACCAATTTTTTTAAATAAATATGGTATAAAGAAAACTTTAATTGTAGGTATGTTTGCTTGGAGTTTAAGGTATGTTTTGTTTGCTTTTGGTGATACGGGCTCTAACATATGGATGCTAATTTTTGGAATTGTTCTTCATGGTATATGTTATGACTTTTTCTTTGTTTCAGGACAGATTTATACAGATTTTAAAGCTGGTGAAAAATACAAAAGTGCAGCACAAGGGTTAATTGCCTTGGCAACATATGGCTTGGGTATGCTTATTGGATTTAGATTAGCCGGAAGGGTTACTGATCAATTTGCACTTGATCCAGGCCATGATTGGACTCAGATTTGGATTATTCCTGCAATTTTTGCAGCAGTAGTTCTTGTTATTTTTATTTTAACTTTTAAAAACGAAAAAATAGAAATTGAAAAGTAAAATTAGGTTAGGTATTCTTGGAGGAGGAGGAGATTCTCTAATTGGAATTGTTCACAGGATTGCTTCATCTATGCATGATAGCTATTCTATTATTGGTGGTGTTTTTAACCCAGACTATTCCGAGAACTTAAAATTTGCAAAGGAAATAGGTCTAGATGAAACTAGAGTCTATGAAGACTATGACAAAATGATTGAACAAGAGTTAAAATTGGATGAGAGTGAGAGGATGCAAGTTGTCTCAATATTAACCCCAAACTTTCTTCACTATCCTATGGCTAAAAAGCTTCTTGAAAATAATTTTAGTGTTATTTGTGAGAAACCTATGACAACTACTTATGAAGAGGCTCAGGATCTAGAACGAATTTATAAATCTAAAAAATTAACTTTTGCTGTAACATATACATATACTGGATACCCCATGATAAGGCAAATGAAGGAGATGATAAGAGAGGGTGTAATTGGAGATATTCAAAGAGTTGATCTTCAGTACTATCAAGGATGGATTAATCCAATAATTCACGATAGTAATAAAAGGTCCGAAACTTGGAGACTTCAGCCTGATAAGTCAGGAATCAGTTGTTGTATTGGTGACATTGGTACGCATGCTTTTGATATGTTAGAATATGTAACTGGAATGGAAGTCCAGGAGCTCTTATCTGATTTAAATTATGTTTATGACGATAATCCAATGGATGTTGACGGTACTATTCTAATTCGGTTTTCGGATAAAATAAAAGGTGTAATTAGAGCTAGTCAAATTGCAACAGGTGAAGAAAATTGCTTTACAGTTGCTATATATGGAAGAAGAGGTGGATTAAAATGGCAACAAGAAAATCCAAATTATCTTAATTATTTAAGTGATTCAAAACCACTTCAAGTTCTCAAACCAGGTCATGATTATAATTCTAATTTTTCAAAAATTTCGACTAAATTACCACCTGGACATCCTGAAGGTATGTTTGACTCTATGGCAAATATATATAACGGTGTAGCAAGAGAGATAAGGGGAGATAAAGAATTTAAGGGAGAGTACCCTACTCTAAATGATGGTTTAAGAGGGATGTTATTTATAGAAAAAGCTGTTGAATCTCACAATAAGGGTAACACATGGGTAAAATTAAATTAAAATGAAGACAATAAAAGGACCAGCAGTTTTTCTCGCTCAATTTGTAGATAAATCTGAACCATTTAACTCTCTTGATGGAATCTGTAAATGGGCCTCAGAATTAGGATATAAGGGAATTCAGATACCAACATGGGAAAGCTCACTAATTGATTTGGATAAAGCATCTGATAGTCAAGATTACTGTGATGAATTAATTGGAAAGGTTAGATCCTACGGTCTTGAGATAACTGAATTATCTACCCATCTTCAAGGTCAGCTTGTTGCAGTTCATCCTGCATATGATTTGATGTTTGATAATTTTGCACCTGATAATTTAAAAAAGAATCCAAAAGAAAGAACTAAATGGGCAGTGGATACAGTTAAAAAAGCTGCAATTGCCAGCAGGCGACTTGGTCTAAAAGCTCATGCAACTTTTTCTGGAGCATTGCTATGGCATACATGGCACCCATGGCCTCAAGCTCCAAAAGGATTGGTTGAAATGGGATTTGAAGAATTGGCAAAAAGATGGCTTCCAATTTTAGATGTATTTGATGAGAATGGGGTTGATGTTTGCTATGAAATTCATCCGGGGGAAGATCTTCATGATGGAGTAACTTTTGAAAGATTTCTAAAAGCAACTAATAACCATAAAAGAGTAAATATATTATACGATCCCAGTCATTTTATTTTGCAACAGCTTGACTATATAACATACATTGATCATTACCATGAGTTCATAAAATCTTTTCATGTAAAAGATGCTGAATTTAATCCTACTGGTAAAAAGGGTGCTTTTGGAGGATACCTAGATTGGGCTGATAGGGCTGGAAGGTATAGATCACTTGGTGATGGTCAGATTGATTTTAAAACTATCTTCTCCAAATTGACTCAATATGGGTGTGATGTATGGGCAGTTTTAGAATGGGAATGTTGTATTAAAAGTCCTGAACAAGGTGCAACTGAAGGTGCAAAAATAATTCAAGATCTAATTATTAATTGTACCGATAAAAAATTTGATGACTTTGCAGGGGGTAAAACAAATGATGAAGATTTAAGAAACATTTTAAATATATAAATATGAAACAAATATTAACTACATTTTTAATTTTAACAACATGCATTGGGTTTTCTCAAGACTCTGATTGGACTTATCTTTTTGATGGAAAAACTTTAAATGGATGGCACGAATATAATGGTGATGAAATAAGCAAGAATTGGTCAGTTAATGATGGAGAACTTGTTTTTACTGCACCAAATGACAATCAGAGTAGAGGACAAGACATTGTTACTGATGAAACATTTACAAATTTTGAATTATCACTAGAGTGGAATATTAGTAAGGGTGGTAACAGTGGTATCTTTTTTAAGGTAGTTGAAATTCCCGAGGTAAATACTCCATGGAAGACTGGGCCTGAGATTCAAGTTTTAGATAATGAAAATTTTGAAGCAAATAGATGGCATAAGGCTCCTGCACTATATGATTTGAAGCCATTAAGAAGAGTTAAGTATAATAAATATGGTGAGTGGAATCATTTAGTTTTAAGAATTGATCATAACGAAAATATTGGTTCTATAACATTTAATGGTCAGAAAGTGTATGACTTTCCTTTGCATGGTCCAGAATGGGATAAGATGGTTAGTAGGTCTAAATTTAATGGTGATAGTTATTTTGAAAACTTAACTCCTGCGCACCCTTTCTTTACATATGCACCTTTTTTTGGAAAATTTAAAACAGGTAGTATTGGTCTCCAAGATCATGGATTCACTGTAAAATATAGAAATATTAAAATCAAAGAATTATAATTTTAAGCAGTGCTAATGCAGTAATACATTTTTTTATATTAATACAATTTATCAATAAATTAAGATAAAAAATTATATGAAAAACAGTAAAATATTATCATCGTTAAGAATGAAAAATTTAGTATGTAGACTATCTACAATAACTCTATTGATTTTATTCATTAGTTGTTCTGAAAAAAGTAATGACGAATGGACATATATTTTTGATGGTGAAACTTTTAATGGATGGCATTCATATGACGGTGATCCAGTTGGAAGTCAATGGTCAATAAATAATGGAGAATTAATCTTTACAAATAATGATGATGAATCAGGACATGATATTCTAACAGATAAGGAATACACAAGCTTTGAGCTTTCTCTTGAATGGAATGTATCAAAAGGGGGCAATAGTGGTATTTTTTATGGAGTAAAACAGATTCCTGAATTCTCTGCATTTTCTACAGGTCCTGAAATACAGATTTTAGATAATGATAATGGCTATGCTGGTTCTGATCTTGAATATGCTCCATCACTTTTTGACCTTGTTAAATCAAATAATTCAAATTTAAAAGTTAACAGTTACGGAAGTTGGAATCATGTTATTCTCAAAATTGATCATCAGAATAATTTAGGAACTGTAAAGTTTAATGGTGAGCTTGCCTTCACATATCCTCTATCAGGAACTGAGTGGGATAAATTGGTATCCAAATCAAAGTTTGCTCTTGGAAGTGAACGCTCAGATGCAACATATGCTCCTGATTTTGGTAAATTTAAAACTGGAAAAATAGCATTACAAGATCATAGTACAGATGTTAAATTCAGGAATATAAAAATTCGAGAACTATAGTATTTAAATATGATCTATTCAATGACTGGCTTTGGGAAAGATGAGAAGCTCATAAATAATCATAATGTAGTCATTGAAATTCGTTCACTAAATTCAAAAACACTCGATTTAAATTTAAAAATTGATGATCCTGTTTTATTCATTGACGAATATTTAAGAAAGTCAATTAATCAAAAAATTATTAGGGGCAAAATTGACGTATCTATAACTATTAATAACTCCAATAATGGATTAGTCATTCCATTTAACACTCAAAAAGTTAAAGGCTACATCAAGGAATTAAAAAAAGATTTTGATATTAATGAATCTCAAATAATCTCAAGTTTGTTAAGTAGCGATAAGGTTATAGAGTCCGAAATAAAACTTAATAAAAATGATAAAAAAAGGGTTAAGTTAATGATAGATAAGTCTATTGAAGAATTAAATAAGTATAGAATTAAGGAAGGCGAAGCTATAAGTAAAGACCTTAAAAAAAGTATCTCAAAAATAGATAACTATATTAAAAAAATCACCTCAATTGAACCATCAAGAATTAAGGAAAAGAAAAATAAAATTAAAACCTATCTAAAAGAACTTGAAAATAAGTTTGATAAATCTAGACTTGAACAGGAAATTATATATTATATTGAAAAATTAGATATTAATGAAGAAATAATTAGATTAAGGAATCATTTAAAATTTTTCATTTCGGAAATTAATTCAGAATATGCTCAAGGAAAGAAACTCTCTTTCATTTCTCAAGAAATTGGCAGAGAGATAAATACAATTGGTTCAAAGGCTAACAATTTTAAGATTCAATGTATGGTAGTCAATATGAAAGAAGAAAATGAAAAAATAAAGCAAAATATTTTTAATATAGCATAATGACTAAAAAGCTTATTGTTTTTTCAGCTCCTTCAGGTGCAGGCAAAACCACTTTAGTAAAGTATATACTTAAAACTTTTAGTGAAATCGAATTTTCAATTTCCGCAACTTCAAGAAAAGCAAGAGGTGAAGAAAAGGAGGGAAAAGATTATTATTTTTTAAGCAGCGAAGAATTTAAGGCTAGAATTAAAAATGATGAATTTATTGAGTATGAAGAGGTTTACGGAGGTAACTATTATGGTACACTTAAAGCTGAATTAAATAGGATTTGGAAAGATAAAAAAATAGCAATTTTTGATTTAGACGTTGTTGGAGGTGCTAATATAAAGGGTATGTTTCCAAATGAGACTCTCTCCATATTTGTTATGCCGCCAAGTATCGATATCTTAAAAAGAAGATTAATTGAAAGAGGTGATGTTTCTAAAGAAGAAATTGATATAAGAATTAAAAAAGCTGAAAGTGAATTAGATTATGCATCAAAATTTGATAATATTATCATTAATAACGATCTTGAAGAGTCAAAAAAAATTGCCCTTACATTAATAAAAGAATTTATAGATGAGTAATGTGGGTCTTTACCTAGGAACTTTTAACCCTATACATAATGGTCACGTTACATTAGCTGAATATTTTTCAAACCTATCTGAATTAGATGAGGTCTTGGTTGTTATTAGCCCTCAAAGTCCTTTTAAAAAGGAAGATGAATTAATAAGTGACATAGATAGACTAAAGATGGCTGAAACTGTATTTAAAAAGTTTGATAATGTTAGAGTATCAGATATTGAGTTTAAAATGTCTAAGCCTAATTTTACAATTGATACTTTAAAGGAATTTAAAAAAAGACATAAGTACAATAAGTTGATTCTATTAATTGGAGAAGATAATTTAGTAGGGTTTAATAAGTGGAAAGATTATAAAAAAATTATTGAAATTGCTGAAGTATATGTCTACCCAAGAGATACTGACCAAAAAATTCCTGAAGAAATTTTATCTAATTCTAATATTAAGTTGGTAGATGCCCCTAAAGTGAAAATTTCTAGTAGCCATATTCGAGAGTTAATCAAGTCGAAGAAAAAAATTGACACATTGGTGCCAAAAGAGGTTTTGGAATACTTTAAATTAATTAAATAAGTTTTTTATCAATTCAGCTAAATCATTTGTTAATTTTTTCCTTGAAAGAGACTCTATATTTTTTGGGATATCTTTTTCATAGTTTCCATCTAACCAACTGTCATATTCTTTCTTTATAAAGTTTACAACCTTAATTGTATCATTACTGTCTGCATTAAAAGATTTTGTGGAGTTTTTCAATAGGGAACTTGATTCTTCTGCCGAATTTGAAAAGTTTATAATTGGAGAACCTGAGGCAAGATACTCTATAAGCTTCCCTGACACCATATCAGTTTTTTCTGTGTTTAAGTAATTAAAATTAATTAATAAATGAGATGACTTTATAATCTCAATTGCTGTTTCGTGGATTACATAACCGTTGTCAATAAAATTAATTTTTTGTGAATAAAGTTTTTTAATCTCTTTGTCAATTTTACCTGCGAAAGTGAAAATCATATTTAGGTCATTAAACTCATCTTTTAAGTAGCTTAATACTTCGTAAAAAACTTGATAATTATGATTTTTAGAAAGAATACCTGTAAATACAATATTAAAGCTAGAAGGCTTAATCTCTTTAATTTTATCATAAACTGATTTATCATATCCATTGTAAATTTTATGAATTTTCTTAGAATTTGATAATTTTTCTTTTAAGATATTTTGATATCTGTCACCAACAGTTGTTATAATTGAATCAGCAGAATTAAGAACATCTGACTCAAATTTTAGATTTAATTTTTTAGCGTATTTAAATCTAAATTTATCTTTTAAATAAAAGATTTCAGCCCAAGGATCTCTTAGATCAACTACCCATTTTAATTTGAATTTTTCAGTAATTTTTTTACCAATTAAATGAGTTGAATGTGGAGGGCCTGTAGTAATTACACAGTTAATATTATTGTTTTCTATAATTTTTTTAGCTTTTTTAAATGCAAAATAATTCCACCCGATTCTTGAATCTGGTATAAAAAAATTTAATCTGATAAATGATGTTATTTTATCAAATAATGATTGATTCGGAATATAAGACTGAGGTATTACTTTAGTTCTATTACCCGACTTTAATAGTGAATATAATTTCAAGATCTCAAAGCTATATGTTTTATGTGTCTTAATATCTTTAACTTGATCTGTGAGTGAATTATCAATTAAATTATAAGAGGCATATTTTGGATCAACAGTCAAAACTATAGGATTATGTCCAAGTTGCTTGAGATATTTTGCAAAGAACATCCATCTTTGAACTCCTGAACCCCCAGATGGTGGCCAGTAGTAAGTAATGATTAAAATATTTAAATTATCCAAGCTAATCTAATTTAAGTTGAACCCCAACGCCAAACACTTCTCTTACTTGAAGTCTTGAAATAGCATTATCATCATAAATTAATTGAAAAATTAGTTGAGTTGAGAGAAGAGGGTTTATATCAACTTCAATTTGCACTAGATAATCTAGATCTATGTTTGAGGCATCTTCCAAATAGTTAGAGAAAAGCTTTAAATCTTGTTTATACTTTATATCTTCAAGTAGGTTCCCCTCTGAATGGAAAGTTAAATTAGCTCCAAGCTCATATCTAGATGATTCATTAGGTAACACACCGAAATAAGTATCATTACCGGTTAAGTCTTGAGTAAATTTTTTACTAACTAAGATTAATCTTGTAGCAATAGGAGAATAATTGACCCATAATGTCTCATCTTTTTTCCAAAGGAATCCTGATCCTAATTGAAAGTACGCAGGAGAAAATATTCTAGTTGTCAATTCACGTATCTCATTATTATTTGAATCCTTTTTGTATTTATACCCATTTCCAAGTTGAGATGTGAAGTTAAAGAAAGCAGAGAAAGATAAATTTTTGGTAAATTCTTTACCAACTATTGATTGAATTAAAATTCTATCATCAATTTTTCTGGCAAATGGAGCATTTTTATATTTAGCTAATCCATAAGCAGATTCAAAGTTAGTCAACCAGTCCCAACCCTTATCTCTGTACTCCCACTCATAGTCAAATTTTAATGTACCAGAAAAATTATTTGTTCCTCCTCCCACCCAATCACTGAATCCTGTTTGGTTTAAAAGAATGGCAACATTTCCTCTAGTTGTCCAAAGAGAATCTTTTTTTGCTTCTTCTTGAGAAAAAGTATTTATAGAAAATATCAAAAAAAATAAAAGAAAATTTTGTTTCATGAAATGATTACAAAAATCCTAATTCAAGTTTTGCCTCTTCACTCATTAAATCTTTTGTCCAAGGTGGGTCAAATGTAATTTCAACCTCTGCAGTTTTAACCTCATCAATTGACCTTATTTTTTCTTCGACTTCCTGGGGTAATGATTCAGCAACTGGACAGTTTGGTGAAGTAAGTGTCATAAGAATTTTTACTTCATTATCCTCATTTACAAAAACATCATAGATTAATCCTAACTCATAAATATCAACAGGTATTTCAGGATCAAATATTGATTTTAATTCTTTTACAATTTTTTCGCCTAAATCTTGTGTATTCATTTTTGTCATTTTAGTTTTTTGCTTGATACGCTAAAGCATATATTTTGATTTGTTTTATCATTGAAAGTAGACCGTTTGCCCTAGTCTGCGAAAGATGACTATTTAAACCTATTTTCTCGATAAAATCGATATTAGCTGCAATAATTTCATCTGGTGTATGACCAGAGAAAACTCTAATTAAAAGAGATATGATTCCCTTAGAGATTATTGCATCACTATCCGCTTCAAATATAACAATGTTATTATCAAAAGATGAGTTTAGCCACACTTTACTTTGACAGCCTTTTATAAGATTAGAATCGACTCTGTTACTATCATTAAATTCAGGTAGATTTTTGCCAAGATCAATTAAATATTGATACTTTTCTGACCAATCTTGAAAAAAATCAAACTCTTCAATTATTTGGTCCTGTATTTGTTGAATGCTTTGCACGTTCAAAATTAAGCAATTATCCCAACATTTTTGATGCCTTTTTTAGGGCATCAATAAATAAATCTATTTCACTTTTGGTATTGTAAAAAGAGAAGGAGGCTCTAACTGTTCCTGGAATATTGAAATGATCCATTATAGGCTGCGTGCAGTGCTGTCCTGTCCTGACTGCAACCCCATATTGATCAAGAATAGAACCAATATCAGATGGATGGTGATTACCTACATTAAAAGAAATAACAGATATTTTATCATCTACATCTCCATATATTATAATGTTCTCAATTTTTTTTAGATTTTCTGTGGCATAATCTAAAAGTTCTTTTTCATACACTTCTATATTATCAAAACCAATTGAGTTCATATATTCTATTGCAGCACCAAACCCAATAACACCTGCAATATTTGGGGTTCCTGCTTCAAATTTATGAGGAAGGTCAGCATACTCGGTTTTGTTAAAGGTTACAGTAGATATCATCTCACCTCCACCTTGGTATGGTGGAAGTGAATTTAGCAACTCCGATTTTCCATACAAGAATCCAACTCCAGTTGGACCACATAATTTATGTGCTGAGGCAACATAATAATCTACATCTAACTCCTTTAAGTTAATCTTGAAATGAGCGGCACCTTGGGCACCATCAATCAGAACTTTACTGTTATTCTTGTGAGCAAGATCTATAATTTCTTTAACTGGATTCACAATACCTAGAGTATTTGACACATGATTTATGAAAACAAATTTAACTGCAGGAGTAAGTAATGATTTATATTCATCCATATTAAGTGTGCCATCATCATTAATTGGTATTACTTTGAGTTTTGAACCAGTTTTTTCACAAAGCATTTGCCATGGAACGATATTGGAGTGATGCTCCATCTCTGATACGATTAATTCATCCTTTGAAGAAATTAGTTTTTCAAGACCCGAGGAAATAATATTTATTCCATGTGTGGTTCCTGATGTAAAAATTATTTCATGTTCATGAGAAGCTCCAAAATGATTTTTAATTAGTGTCCTTGAATTTTCATATTTATTAGTAGCATCTGCACTAAGTGAATGTAAGCCTCTATGAATATTTGAATTATACTGTTTATAGTAATCTGATATAACATCAATAACTTGATTTGGAGTCTGAGATGTAGCTGCATTATCAAAGTAAATTAAGTCAGTATTATTGACCTTTTTACCAAGTATTGGAAAGTCTTCTCTTATTTTATATACATCCAGCATTTATAAATCGAATCCTAAGTCAACACCTAGTTTTTTTGATATTAGTGAGTTAATTCTTTTCTTTAGACTAGGGATATTTACACTTTTAAGAATACTATTTGCAAATCCATAAGTTAAAAGAGCAATTGCTTCTTTTTCTGGAATACCTCTAGATTTTAGATAAAAAAGTGCTTCTTTGTCAAGTTGTCCAATTGTACATCCATGAGAACACTTGACATCATCAGCAAATATTTCTAATTGAGGTTTTGAGTTAACCTTAGCTTTATTATCAATCAGTATATTATTATTTTGCTGAAATGCATTTGTTTTTTGTGCAATTTGATCAACTAGTATTTTTCCATTAAAAACACCGACAGATCTTTCAGAAAAAATTCCCTTATAGTCCTGATGGCTTTCACAATTTGGTTGAGCATGATTCACAAGTGTATTATGATCTACATGTTGATCACTTTCAAGTATTGTAAGGCCTTTTAATGTGGATTGAATATTCTCACCTTTGTGGTAGAAATTTAAATTATTTCTAGTTAGTTTTCCACCAAAGGAAAAAGTATGAACCCTAACATTACTGTCCCTTTGCTGATCAATAAATGTATTATCAATTAAATTTGAAGTTTCTAAATCATTCTGAATTTTGTAGTAATCAACAAATGAGTTCTTTTCGGCATATATCTCAGTCAATGAGTTAGTAACTCCATCATGAGCTCTCAAACTTTGGTGTCTTTCAATTATTTCAACTCTAGCATTTTCTTCAACTATAATCAAATTCCTTGGCTGAAGCCATAGAGGTTTATTTTTTCCTGAAGAAAAATGCAATATCTGAACAGGATCCTCTGGTAAAACAGATTTTGGTATGTGAATATATGCTCCTTCCTGGGTATAGGAGGTATTTAATGAAGCCAAACTCTGGTCTTCAGGAACTATTTTATTGAAGTATTTTTTAATTGTTTTTTTATACTTACTTTTTGTTAAAGCAGCAGATAGTACACATATGTCCTTACCATCATGAGTTGTATTTGACAAGAAGGGATTAAAAACACCATCAACAAAAACTATTTTAAATGAATCAATATCATTAATTGAATATTTTTTTATATCCTTTAATCCAATATTTGGATTGCTTTTAACGGATAAACTATAATCTTTTTGTATAATTGATTTAAGAGATGTATACTTCCAGAGTTCATCTTTTTTTGTAGGAAAGCCTTTACTCTCAAATCTCTTTAATGCATTTTTCCTGTCTGTATGTATTGGATTTTCAAGGTCTATGACTTGCTCAAAGGCAATAAAAGAATCCAGTAATTTATCTTGAAAGCTCATAATTATTAATTACTTTTTTTCAACCAGTCATATCCAACATCTTCAATTTTTTTTGCAAGATCTTTATTTCCTGATTTAACTACTTTACCATCCATAATGACATGAACTTTATCAGGCACTATATAATCTAAGAGCCTTTGATAATGTGTAATAACAAGCACAGAATTATCATCATTACTACATTTAACAACACCGTTCGCAACTATTTTTAAAGCGTCAATATCTAATCCAGAATCAGTTTCGTCAAGAACTGCCAATTTTGGTTCCATCATTGCCATTTGAAAAATTTCATTTCTCTTTTTTTCTCCGCCGGAAAAGCCTTCATTTAATGACCTTGATAAAAAATTTGAATCCATGTCAAGCAGATTTGCTTTCTCTCTAATTTTTTTTAACATCTCACTTGATGACATATCATCAAGCCCTTGAGATTTTCTAGTCTCGTTAATTGCAGTCTTGATAAAATTGGTTACTGTTACACCAGGAATTTCAACAGGGTATTGAAATGACATAAAGATACCCTCATGAGCTCTTTCATCAACACCAAGATCATTTATTTCTTTTTCATCAAAATAGATTGTCCCTTTAGTAACTTCATAATCTTCATGTCCAGAAATCACATTTGCAAGAGTACTCTTACCAGAACCGTTCGGGCCCATTATAGCATGTATCTCACCTTTTTTAATCTTTAAGTTAACTCCTTTTAGAATTGACTTTCCGTCTATCTTGCAATGTAAATTATCTATTTCTAACATATATATTTTTTTAACCAACAGAACCTTCTAATGATATTTCTAATAGTTTTTGAGCCTCAACAGCAAATTCCATAGGAAGTTTATTTAGTACTTCTTTACTAAATCCGTTAACAATTAGAGCTATAGCCTTTTCTGTATCGATACCCCTTTGATTACAATAAAAAATTTGGTCCTCGCCAATTTTACTTGTAGAAGCTTCATGCTCAATCTGAGCAGATTTATTTTGTGCTTCAATGTAAGGGAATGTATGAGCACCACATTCGTTACCCATCAATAGTGAATCACATTGAGAAAAGTTTCTAGCATTTTCAGCCATGGGTGATATTTTTACTAACCCCCTGTAGCTATTTTGTGATTTTCCAGCTGAAACTCCTTTTGAAATAATTGTACTTTTTGTATTCTTTCCTATGTGTATCATTTTTGTTCCAGTATCAGCCTGTTGAAAATTATTTGTAACAGCAATGGAATAGAACTCACCAATTGAATCATTTCCTTTTAGAACACATGACGGGTATTTCCAAGTTACAGCAGAACCGGTTTCTACCTGAGTCCAAGAAATTTTTGATCTATCATGACAAATACCTCTTTTAGTTACAAAATTAAATACTCCACCATTTCCATTTTTATCTCCAGGAAACCAATTTTGTACAGTTGAATATTTTATCTCAGCATCATCTAAAGCAATTAATTCTACAACTGCAGCATGAAGCTGATTTTCATCTCTTGATGGTGCCGTACATCCTTCAAGATAACTTACATAACTCGATTCGTCAGCAATTAGCAGAGTTCTTTCAAATTGTCCAGTTCCAGCTTGATTAATCCTAAAATAGGTAGATAACTCCATTGGACACTTTACTCCTTTAGGAATGTAACAAAATGATCCATCAGAAAAGACTGCAGAATTAAGTGCAGCAAAATAATTGTCTCTTTTAGGAATCACTGTCCCTATATACTTTCTAACAAGTTTAGGATGGTTTTTTATGGCATCTGAAATTGAGCAAAAAATTATTCCTTTTTCTTCTAATGTGTCCTTAAAAGAGGTGGCAACTGAAACAGAGTCTACTACAACATCCATTGCTACTCCACTTAATCTTTTTTGTTCGTCAATAGAAATCCCCAATTTATTGAATGTCTTGATAAGCTCTGGATCAACTTCATCTAAAGATTTGAGATCTGGCTTTTTCTTTGGAGCTGAATAATATGAAATTCCTTGATAATCAGGCTCTTTATATTTAAGATTAGACCATGATGGTTTTTTCATTTCTTTCCATATTTTGAATGCATCCAATCTCCATTCTGTCATCCATTTTGGTTCATTCTTTTTCTTTGAAATAGCAACTACAATATCTTCACTAAGTCCTACAGGAAAGGTTTCAGAGTCAATATCTGTGTAGAAACCATATTCGTATTCTTTAGTTTCAAGCTGTTTCTTTAATTCTTCTTCAGTGTAAGCCATAAATAACCTTTAAACTTTCGCAAATATACAATTAAATCAAGGTTTTTTAAATATTTTTAAGTGTTAATAAATCTATAATTATCTTAGAAATTACACCCTAATTTAACTGATCATTTGACTTAAATTTGAATAATGAATGATACAAATAATCAACAAGAAAATGAACTTTCTAATATTAGCGAAGTTGAGCTAATAAAAAGAATTACTAAATCTTTCAAGAATAGTAATAAGTCAACAATTATCGATATTGGGGATGATGCTGCATTGTTAAGGTTTGACAAAACCAATGTAACAATCTCACAAGATATCTTGGTTGAGGGAGTCCACTTTGACTTATCTTATGTACCTCTCAAACATTTAGGTTATAAAAGTGTAGTAGTTAACATTTCAGATATTATATCGATGAATGTAAAGCCTTCACACATTTTAGTCTCAATAGCAGTTTCTAACAGATTTAAAATAAATGCCCTTGAAGAATTATACGAAGGAATCAAATTAGCTTGTTCAAATTATAATATTGATCTAATTGGAGGCGATACTACATCTTCAAATAAAGGTTTAATGATATCCGTTACATGCATTGGTAATACAAAAAGTAGAAAAGTTATAGAAAGAAATGGTGCTAGAGTTGATGACTTACTAGTAGTATCTGGAGATTTGGGAGCAGCCTACATGGGCCTTCAAGTTTTAGAAAGAGAAAAGAATGTATTTGAAGTTAACCCAAGTTCTCAACCTGACTTAAGTCAATATACTTACTGCATTCAAAGACAGTTAAAACCTGAAGCAAGGATAGATGTTATTAATTATCTAGATGAGTTGAAAATTATTCCAAGTTCTATGATTGATATAAGTGATGGTTTATCCACTGAGATTAACCATTTATCTAGGTCTTCGGGTTTATCATTTCATATAAATGAGAGCCAAATTCCAATATCCGATGATACAAAAACTATATGTGATGAATTTAAAATTGATCACTCTATAGCTTCACTTAATGGTGGTGAGGATTATGAGCTTTTATTTACTACTTCAAAAAGAAATTTAAAAAAAATTGAACAGTCTCAGCACCTATCAATTATAGGAAGTTGCATAGATAAAAAGAATGATAACTGTATGATCACAAGTTTAGGTCAGAAGATTAATATTAATAGTTCTGGTTGGGATTCCTTTAGCAGTAGTGCTTAACCCAAAGCTACATCAAGTGTCATCATCACTATAAAACCACCTATAAAACCAAGAGTTGCGATATCGGTATATTTATCTAATTGAGTCTCTGGAATTACTTCTTCTACAACAACAAAAATCATCGCTCCTGCAGCAAATGCTAAAGCATATGGAAGTATGGGTGTAAAAAAGGTAACGGCAATTGCACCTATAACTCCTGCTATGGGCTCAACAATTGCCGATAATTGTCCATACCAAAAACTTTTTCGTTTACTTAATCCTGATCTTCTTAGCGGCATTGCTACAGCAATCCCCTCTGGAAAATTTTGAAGTCCAATCCCAAATGCTAATACAACCGCTCCTGCAATTGATGCTTCTGGAATACCAGTTGCTACTCCACCAAATAATACTCCTACTGCAAGACCTTCTGGAATATTGTGAAGAGTTACTGCAAGTGTAAGAAGAGTTGTTCTTCTCCATGGAGTCTTTATACCCTCTGGCTCTTTAAAATTTATGTGAATGTGAGGTAGAACTTTATCAATTCCAAATATAAATAATGCACCTAGACCAAAACCAATAGCTGCGGGCATAACTTTTATAAATCCTTCTCCAGCACTCATTTCAATAGCAGGAAATAGTAAGCTCCAAAAACTAGCTGCAACCATAACGCCTCCTGTAAATCCTAACATTCCATCTAGGGCCATTCTACTCATTGTCTTAAATAGAAAAACTGTTGAAGCTCCCAAAGCAGTTAATCCCCATGTAAATAGAGTAGCATATAAAGCACCTACAACAGGGTTTAATCCTGAAAAATACTCAATAATTTGGTCCATCTTTGTATATTAGAAATCATCAATTGCAAAATAACAACAAAATTATTGTATGAAGAAAGATTATGATTACATTATTTGCGGTGGTGGTGCATCTGGATTATTACTTTCAAATGCTTTGATTTCAGATAGATTCTTTGATGATAAAAAAGTTCTAATAATTGAAAAAGAAGCAAAGGTTGATAATGATAAAACTTTCAGTTTCTGGGATAATCAAAGTAATATTCTTGATAGAATAGTATTCAAATCATGGGAAAAAGCAGAGTTTAAAGATTCTGAATTTAGTAGTTCTTTTAATCTTAGCCCATATAAATATAAGATGGTTAGATCTGATAGATTCTACTCTTATATGAGGAAAAAAATTGATAGAGCATCAAACTTTACTTATTTAAATGCAACTGTTAAAGGTATTGATAAGGACTCTAATCACAACAATGTCAAAACAGATCATGGAGATTTTCTATGTACTATTGTTTTTTCAAGTATATATGAAGCTACAAAATATGATTTCAAAAAATATCCTCTTTTGAATCAACACTTTTTAGGATGGACAATTGAGACTGAGAATGATTTTTTTGATGAAAATAAAATTAGATTCATGGATTTTAGCATTGAACAGCATGAAGAGACCAGGTTTATGTATGTGCTCCCTTTTTCAAAAAATTCTGCACTATTTGAATATACATTTTTTGGTGGTGACATAATGAAAAATTCAGAATATGAAAAGGAGATTAAGAAGTACTTAAAAAATGAAGGTATAGAAAATTTCAAGATTGTGGAAAGGGAGAAAGGAGTGATTCCAATGACATGCTACCCTTTTTTTAATGAAAATACTGATCATTTTATAAAAATTGGTACTTCTGGAGGCTGGACAAAGCCTAGTACTGGCTATACAGTGAAAAATTCAATAGAAAAAATTGATATAATTATTGAGCATTTAAAGCAGGATAAACCACTCTCAAAAATAAAATTTAAAAATAGGTTTTGGTTTTATGATGTTTTATTTCTTGATGTACTTTATGATTCAAAAGGCAAGGGAAGTAAAGTTTTCTCAGATTTATTTAGAAACAATGATCCACTTTTACTATTTAAGTTTCTTGGTGAAAAAACTAATATTTTTGAAGAGATTAGAATATTTATTTCGGTTAACATAATGACCTTTGTAAGGTCACTATTTAAAAGAATATCAAATCTCTCTATTTAATAGAGTCTTACAAAATAGGTTTAATTTTTTCTTAGTATCGTTATCTAATTCTAACTTATCAATTAGCATCTCCGCTTCATTAAAATAAACTCTAACTTTATTTTTGAGATATTTTAAAGCTCCTGAAGTTTCATAAAATGATTTAATAGAATTGATTTTTTGTAACTCTTCAATTTCATTAGAATTAAAAATATTTTCAAATTCTAATTTCTTTTCTGATTCTAATTTTGAATATGTGAAAAGGTATAATAAGGTTTTCTTCTTCTCTAAAATATCCCCTCCTATTTTTTTTCCAAACTTTTCCTCATCTCCAAAGCAGTCTAGTAAATCATCTTCTAGTTGAAAAGCTATACCTAAATTCAATCCAATTTTATATAATAAATCAGTATTTGAAGTATTTGTTTCTGCGGCAATGCCACCAAACATAAATGAACAGGCTATGAGAACTGCTGTTTTATTTTTAATCATCTCAAAATATTCATTTTCCGTAATGTCATTTTTAGATGCAAAATCCATATCAGCTTGTTGACCTTCACAAACGAGTCTTGATATTTCAGTTAGTTTTTTTGAAAATAGTACATATTTTGAATCTTCGTATTGGTTAAGAATCTCATACGATATAATAAGCATTACATCTCCAGATAAAATTCCAGTATTATCATCCCATTTTGCATTAATAGTTTTCTTACCTCTTCTGATGGAAGAATTATCCATTATATCGTCGTGTGCTAAAGTAAAGTTGTGAAAAATTTCTAAAGCAGCTGCTGCTGGAAGTGCAACTGTTCTCTTTCCATTAAATAGTTCTGATATATATAGAGTAATCAAGGGTCTTAATCTTTTTCCTCCAGACTCTAAAATATACTTTACAGGATCGTATAGGCTTTCTGGTTTGTTATATTTTAATACTTTTTTTAGATAATCCTCAAAAAATTTATTGTATTCCGTCATTATCATTTACTGATTTAAAAATAAATATACTATTTAATTTATTGTTAATTTTTTATTAAACATTTGTTTAATTCAATTGTTTAAATTTAATTTGCATTCATTTTAATTAAAATGAAAAAAGAATATTCTGAAACTGAAATAAAAATTAAGACTGCTGCAAAATCTCTTTTTTTAAGAAAAGGATACAGCGCTACGACTACAAGAGATATTTCTAAAGAGTCTGATATTAATCTTGCTCTGTTAAACTATTACTTCACCAGTAAAAAGAAACTATTTGAAATTATAATGCTTGAGACTTTCTATGATTTTATTAGTAAAATGGTTGAAGTATATAATGACGAAAAGAGTACTCTTGAGGAGAAGCTTAAGTTAACAAGTTCAAAATATATTGATATGATAATTGCAGAGCCTCACCTGCCTACATTTGTTGTAAATGAATTGAAAAACAATCCATCTTCTATATTGAAGATTTTGAAAGGTCAGATAATGGAATCTAAATTAGTTGATCAATATAATGATGGTGTTAAAAAAGGAGTTTATAAAAAAATAGATCCTATTCATTTTGTGACAAATATTTTAAGCTTAATTGTATTTCCATTTATAAGCAGCCCCATAATAATTAAGATGAAAAAATTTAACAGAAAAGAATTTAATGACATGATGCATGAGCGTAAAAAATTAATTCCACAATGGATATTACAAATGATTAAAAAATGAAGAAACTTTTATTAGCACTATTTATATCAAACTTATGTTATTCTCAATCAGATATAGTTAGTTTAAATATAGAGGACGCTGTAAAATATGGGATTGAGAATAATAGAAATTTGAAAAATGCTGAGAGGGAAATTCAAATGGCATATCAAGAAAGGTGGAAAACAATTGCAATCGGATTACCAAACGTTTCATTAGATTTAAACTATCTAAATAATCTAGAGCTTCCTACATCGCTAATTCCTGCTGAATTTTTTGGTGGTAATAAAGGAGATTTTTCTGAGATTCAGTTTGGAACAGAACAATCTGCAATCGGATCTGTAAGAATGGAACAATTATTATTTGATGGTTCCTGGTTAGTGGGCTTAGAGTATAGTAGAATATATCTTGCAACATCCGAAAATTTTTATGAAAAAACTTTACTTGAGGTTAGGGAGGCTATTGTTAAACTATATAGTCTTGTGGCTACCCTGAATGAAGGAATTTCTATTTTAGAGGACACTCTTGATAACTTTAAAAAAGATCTTAATGAAGTAACCGAATTATATAAAAATGGATTTCAGGAAGAAGAAAATGTTGAGCAAATTAAAATAACATTGGCTCAAGCAGAACTCTCATTACTGCAGGCAAGAAAAACTCGTGACAATCAATTAAATCTACTAAAGTTAGTTTTAGGGATCAACATGAAAGATAAACTTATACTTGTCACTTCTGTAGAAGATTTTATAGGGGAGAATGTAGTCTTTGCTAATTCTTTTGAAGATTTTAATACTGACAGAAATGTTGATATAAAGATTTCACAGAATATGTTTGACACAAAAAGAATTGAATACAAATTAGAAAGATCTAAACAGTTGCCAAAAGTATCTGGCTTTATAAGCGGAACATATACTGGTTATAATAATGAGTTTAATTTCACTGATAAATCACAAAATTGGTTTGGCTCCTCTGTTGTAGGTGTTAATCTTGAAATACCATTATTTAATGCAAATAGGATGAATGTATCATCCCAAAAGGCAAAAATTGCAATGGAAAAAGCTAGAACAAGCCTAGAAGAACAACAAGAGAGAACACAAGCTGAAGTATTACAAAAATTAAATGCCTACCAGTTAGCTCTCAAATCTCTAGATGTCAACGAGCAGACCATGAATCTCTCTATATCCATTGAAGAAAAAAACTCAATGAAGTTTTTTGAAGGCTTAGTAACATCTTTTGAACTAAGACAGGCACAAATTCAATTACTAGATTCTCAGCAAAAATATTTGAACTCCGTTCTTGAATTGATTTCAATAAAAACAGAATTAGAAACACTTTATAACAATTAATCATGAATAAATTTTATACAATTTTATTAATCACAGTAATTATTGGCTGTAACTCTTCTGGAAGTATATCTATTGAATCTCTAATAGAGAATAAAGACTTAGATGAACTTAAAAAAAGGAAAGATGAATATGTAAACGCTATGAATGCTATGAAAGTTGAGCTAAATGAAATTAATTCTGGAATTGCGTTTTTAGATGAGAATGAAAGGCTTACTCTAGTATCAAAATATGAAATAAAAGAACAAGTGTTTACTAGTTATATAGAGGCACAAGCAAATCTAAAAACAAGAAAAAATATTTTAATTCTTCCAGAATTTCAAGGAACCTTAGAAAAAATATATGTAGATGAGGGACAGAATGTCTCAAAAGGTAAGCTTCTGGCTGAAATAAACGACTCAGGTCTTAAAGAACAGTTAGATCAACTCATTATTCAAAGAGACTTTGCAAAAGAAAATTATGAAAGAATCCAGAGATTATGGGAAAACAATATTGGTTCAGAAATTCAATTTCTAAAAAGTAAGTCAGATTTTGAATCAATTCAAAAAGGTGTTGATCAGATGAGAGATATGCTCTCAAAGACAAAAATTTATGCTCCTTTTGCAGGAGTTGTTGATGAAATTATAGCTAACCAAGGATCAAATCTAATTCCAGGTGTGACCAATATTCTTAGGCTAGTAAACTTAGATGATGTATATGCAGAGGCATTTGTTTCTGAAAAGTATATTTCAAGTATTAGTAACGGAACAGAGGCATTAGTAAAAATTCCTCTTTTAAATAAAGAGATACAATCTGAAGTTACACAGACAGGGAACTTTATTGATCCAAATAATAGGACGTTTAGAATAGAAATCCCAGTTGATAATCCTGATAGAAGAATTAAACAAAATTTAGATGCTAAGATTATGATAAATACATATAAAAAGGATAATGCTATCGTTGTTCCACTTAGAATAATCAGAGAAGATTCTGAAGGAAAAAATTATATATACGTAATGGATGAAGATAAAAAAGATGGTGTATATATAACTAGAAAAGCTGTAATAAAGATTGGTAACAAAAGTAATACTGATGCCGAAGTAATTGAGGGCTTAAATTTTGGGGAAATAATTGTATTGGAAGGTGCAAATTTAGTGGAGGATCTTCAAAGGGTTAAACTAATTAATTAAAATGAATAAAAAGAATAGAGAGTTTTTCTTATCGTCTTGGGCAATTGAGAATAAGACCATCATATACATTCTCATGGTAATATTTTTAGTGTCTGGAATTAATGCATATAATACTATGCCAAGAGAGCCATTCCCTGAAATAAATACTACAAATGTGTTTGTATCAACAGTTTTTCCAGGTAACAGTGCAGAAGAAATAGAAAAATTAGTTACTAATCCATTAGAGGAAGAGATTAAGGGTGTAAAAGGTCTTGAAGAGGTTGAATCAAGCTCTTATGAGGGTGTGTCTGTAATTAATGTTGAGTTTGACGATGAGGTACCCATTGAAGTTGCCAGACAAAGAGTAAAAGATTTAGTAGACAATGTTACAGTAAGAGATGACTGGCCAACTTTTAATAATTCAAAAATTGACCCCAGTGTAACAGAATTTGATTTCGCTGAAAGATATCCTGTACTTAATATAACATTAATTGGAGACTATACAGTAGAAGAGTTAAAAAGGTATGCTGAGTACCTTGAGCTCCGAATAGAGAGACTCCCAGAAATTAAATCTGTAGAGATTAGGGGGTTACAAGACTTTGAAGTTGAAGTAGCAGTAGATCCATACAGGATGAATTCTACGAACACAAGTTTTGGTAATATAATATCAGCAATCTCTCAAGAAAATGTTACAATTTCTGCTGGAAATATAGTTTCAGATGGTCAAAGGCGAAATGTAAAAATTGTTGGTGAGATTTCTAGACCCTCAGAATTAGAAAACATAATAGTCAATAATTTCAATGGGCCTGTTTATCTAAAAGATATTGCTTCTGTTTCTTTTAAAGAGAAAGAAGCTACATCTTTTGTTAGATATTATAATAGTAAGACAATAGGACTTGAAGTAATTAAAAGAGGTGGGGAAAATGCAATTTTTGCATCAAACTCAATAAGAGATATTATAGATAAGGCTAAGATAGATTTCCTTCCAAATAATCTTGATGTCAATGTAATAAATGATTCATCAGATTATACAATAAACTCAGTCAATGACTTAATGAATAATCTAATTTTTGGAATAATACTAGTAGTAACTGTTATTACATTTTTTCTGGGAATTAAAAATGCTCTTTTTGTTGGATTTGCTATTCCAATGTCAATGTTTTTATCTCTGTTCTTTCTATCATTATTTGGTTTTACATTAAATAGAATGGTTTTATTTGGATTAGTTATGGGGCTTGGACTACTTGTAGATAATGGAATCGTAGTTGTCGATAATATTTACAGGCTGATGAAAGAGGAGGGTCTATCGAGGATTAAGGCTGCAAAACTTGGTATTGGCGAGGTTGCGCTACCAATTATTGTTTCAACTGCAACAACAATTGCTGCATTTATTCCACTTGGAACTTGGCCAGGTATTATTGGTGAGTTTATGATTTATTTTCCAATAACACTATCTGCAATATTAGGTTCATCATTAATAGTGGCAATCTTTTTCAACTCAATGTTAGTGTCAAGCTTTATGAGTACCGATGAAGACAATTTTTCAAATAAATTTTTATTTAGATCAACATATTTTTTAGGTACACTGGGTATAATTTTTATGATTTTTAGTAGTACTAGAATCTTTGGATCAATTTTTTTACTGATATGTTTATTTTTATGGCTTTATAAATATTTTTTAAAAAATCAACTATTTATATTCAGAGAAAAAGTTCTCCCTGTTTTAGAAAATAATTATTCTAAATTCTTGACATATGCTTTATCTGGTATGAGACCATTTATATTTTTATCTGGTACTTTTTTACTCTTTATTTTTTCTATTGTATTAATGGGCGTATTCCCACCTAAAATTGAGTTTTTTCCTGATAATGAGCCTCAACAAATATTAGTATCAATTGAGTACCCTGAAGGAACAGATATTTTAAAGACTAATGAAACTTCAAAACTAGTTGAAAAGGAGATCTATAAGGTTATAGATAGGCCCGAATATAATGACAATGGTTATAATTTCATTGTTGAATCGTCAATTACAAATGTTGGAGAAGGTGCATCAGTTTCTTCTTCAGGATCAGGTACTCCTCATAAATCTTTAATCACTATGACCATGAGAGAGTTCAAGTATAGAAGGGGAATGTCAAGTGAAGATTTAAGAAAAGAAATTCAACTTAATTTAATTGATAAATTTCCTGGTGTAGCCATACTTGTAGAAAAAGATTCGCAGGGGCCACCCTCTAGTTACCCGGTTAATATAGAGATATATGGAGATGATTATGAAGAACTAATTGAAACTGCAATCTCTATGAAGAATTTCTTAGATCAAGAAAACATAGAGGGGATAGAACAGCTAAAAATTGATGTAACTAAAAGTAAACCAGGACTTGAATTTAATGTTGATAAAATGAAGGCTGGAGAACTAGGGATTCCAGCTGGTCTAGTTGGTCAAACAATCAGAAACTCGATAATTGGAACAAAAGCTGGAGTTTATAAACAAGATGGAGAAGACTATGAGATTAATGTCCGTTTTGATAATGAATTTAAAAATGACTTTAACTCAATTCTAAATCAGAATATAACTTTTAGAGACCAATCATCCGGTAGGATGAAGGATATACCAGTTGCATCAATAGTTGAAGAAAAGAATATAGCATCATTTAATGCTATAAAGCATATTGACTTACAAAGAGTTGTTACCCTATATTCATCAATATTAGCAGGTTCAAATGCAAATCAGATAGTTAATACAGCGGAAATTGCCTTAAGTGGATTTGAGACTAAAGAGGGTGTTTCTTTTAAATTTACTGGAGAGATAAAAGAACAAGATGAAAACCAAGAGTTCCTTTCATCCGCTTTATTAACTGCTATATCTTTAATTGTTTTGTTACTAGTTTTCCAGTTTAACTCAATTTCTAAACCTTTAATTGTATTACTATCAATAGTATTAAGCTTTACAGGTGTTTTCCTAGGAATAGTAATCTTTAATCTAACCTTTAGCATTTTAATGACGATGTTAGGTATAATCTCATTAGCTGGGATTGTTGTTAACAATGCCGTTGTACTAATTGACTATACAGATCTATTATTTAAAAGAAAAAAAATTGATTTAAATCTTTCTAAAGACGAATTAATTGACAAAAGTTCAGCTCTTGAATTGGTTAAAATTGCAGGAAAAGCTAGACTCAAGCCAGTTCTCTTAACTGCTATTACAACAATTTTTGGTTTAGTTCCTCTTGCTGTTGGACTAAATATTGATTTCTTCACATTATTATCTGATTTTAACCCTAATATCTACCTTGGTGGAGATAATGTAATATTTTGGGGCCCATTAGCTTGGACTGTTATATTTGGAATTACATTTGCAACATTTTTGACTTTAGTAATAGTTCCATCAATGTATTACTTGATTCATTTAGGCAGAATCAAACTAAAAAATATCTAGTTATATTTACATATAATTAATATGAATCGAACTAACAATTGCGGGGAATTATCAAAAACTAATTTAAATCAAAATGTCAAACTCTCTGGCTGGGTAAATAAGGTTAGAGAGAAAGGATTTATTATTTGGGTTGACTTAAGAGATAGATATGGCATTACACAATTAGTATTTGATAAAGAAAGATCTAGTGAAGAATTATTTTCTGCTGCTGCTGAGCTTGGAAGAGAGTTTGTAATCGAAGTTGAAGGAAATGTAATTGAAAGAAAAAATATTAATGAAAAAATAAGTACAGGTGAAATAGAAATTCTTGTGTCTAGTATGAAGATTTTAAATAAGTCTCTCGTTCCACCTTTCACTCTTGAAAATGAATCTGATGGTGGTGAGGAATTAAGAATGAAGTACAGATATCTTGATATTAGAAGACAACCAGTAAAAGAAAATTTAATGTTTAGACATGAGTTATCATTGGAAGTAAGGAATTTTCTTTCTAAAAATGGATTCATTGATATAGAGACACCTTGTTTAATAAAATCCACACCAGAAGGTGCAAGAGATTTTATTGTTCCAAGTAGACTAAACCCAGAGCATTATTATGCTCTACCTCAATCACCTCAAATATTCAAGCAATTATTGATGATAGGCGGAATTGATAAATACTATCAAATTGTAAAATGTTTTAGAGATGAAGATTTAAGAGCTGATAGACAGCCTGAATTTACTCAAATTGATTGTGAAATGTCTTTTGTTGATCAAGAAGACATATTTAGACAGTTTGAAGGATTAATGTCAAGGTTATTCTCTAAATTTTTAAATCAAGAAAATGTTAAGTTTGAAAGGATGACTTATAATGATGCAATTGAAAACTATGGAATTGACAAACCTGATCTTAGATATGACTTAAGAATTAATGATATAACAAATGAAACAAAAGGTAAAGGTTTTCAGGTTTTTGATAATAATAATTTTTCATGTTGTGTTAAGGTTGAAAATAAGTCTGAACTTACAAGAAAGGAAATTGACAATTTAACCGATTGGATTAAAAGACCACAAATTGGAGCATCTGGACTTTTATGGATTAGACATAATTCAGATTCTACAATTAAATCTTCATTTGATAAGTTTTTTTCTGAAGAAGATTTAAAAGTAATTTTGGATAGAGCATCATCAAAACCAGGGGATATATTATTTATTATATCAGGCAATAAAAAAGAATCTTTGATGCAAATGGGTTCCTTAAGAATAGAACTTGCAAAAAGATTTGAATTAATAGATTATGAAAAAACATGTCCAATATGGGTAACTGATTTTCCTCTTTTTGAATGGGATGAAGATGAAAAAAGATTTTTTTCAATGCATCATCCATTCACATCAGCAAAACCTGAATATTTAGATTTACTAGATACGGAACCAGATAAAGTGATTGCAAATGCATATGATTTAGTTCTTAATGGAAATGAAATTGGTGGTGGTTCAATAAGAATTCATGATTTTGATACTCAAATGAAAATATTTGAGCTTCTAGGTATGAGTAAAGAAGAATACACTAGTCAATTTGGATTTTTAATTGATGCTTTAAAGTATGGCGCTCCACCTCATGGGGGAATTGCTTTTGGACTTGATAGACTTGCTGCAGTTTTTAAAGGAAAAGATGTAATCAGAGATTTTATAGCATTCCCAAAAAACAACTCTGGTAAAGATCTAATGATAGACGCACCATCTAAATTAACTAAAGAACAATTAAAGGATCTATCAAATTAAGATATTTGAGAATTTTAGTTAAAATATTGTCTTACCTAGTTTTTGTTGGAGTCTTTGCTGGAATCTTTATTAAAGAAATTATTGGAGACCAAATTGGTAATATTATTTTAGGTGTCTCTGTACTTGTAGGAACTTGTGTGTTTATGCCCTTATTCCTTGCGCATAGATGGAAAGGGAAAAAATTAAAAGATTATACTCTAAGTGAAGAAAATTTAAAAAAGATGAGAGAAAAAGCAGATGATTTTTAATCTCTAATTTTTTTAAAGAATTTATTTAATAAATCTTTTGACTCACTCTCCATAATTCCTGAAATTGTTTTGATATTTCTATCCATTTCTAAATTATAACTTGTAAAGCCTCTTTTATTATCTGACGCTCCATAAACAATAGTGTCAATTTTAGACCAGTATATTGCACCATAACACATTAAACATGGCTCTAGAGTGCAGTAGAGAATACATTTATTCAGATTCTTTGTGTTTAAAAAGTTTTGTGCAGATGTAATTGCAATAAGCTCAGCATGTGCAGTTGAGTCATTAAGTAACTCAACCATGTTTGATGATTTAGAAATTATTTCATTTTCATAAACTATAACACAACCAACTGGAACTTCATCTTTGTAAAATGCATATTTTGCTTCTTCAAATGCTTTTTTCATAAAATAGTTATGATCTTTTTTCATCTAGCTAATTTACAAAATAGGTGTATTGATTTTCGAATAGATATCTTCGTATATTAACAAAAAATATTTTCAAAATTTTAATGGAAAGTTCAAAGAAGCTTTTTTTACTTGATGCTTATGCACTAATATACAGGGGTTATTATGCTTTCATAAAAAATCCTAGGATCAATTCAAAAGGGACTGATACTTCTGCAATATTAGGATTCATGAACTCTCTTTTAGAAATAATAAGGACTCAAAATCCTGATTACATTGCAGTTGCTTTTGATAAAGGAGGTTCAGTAACTAGATCTGAGATGTTTACAGAGTACAAAAGCAACAGAGATAAAACACCAGAGCCAATCCTTATTGCAATACCCTACATCAAAGAAATTCTAAAATCAATGAATATCTCGGTTCTTGAGAAAGAAGGCTACGAAGCTGATGATGTAATTGGAACTGTTGCTAAAGATGCTGAGAACAATAATTTTAAGGTATATATGGTAACTCCTGATAAGGATTTTGCTCAGCTTGTATCTGATAATATTTTTCTTTGTAAGCCAGCTAGAATGGGAAATAGCATGGAAATATGGGGAGTTGATGAAGTTAAGGATAAGTTTGAAGTAGATTCACCTGAACAAGTAATTGATTATCTAGGCATGATGGGAGATTCTGTTGATAATATTCCTGGACTGCCTGGTGTCGGAGATAAAACTGCAAAAAAATTTATAAAACAATATGGAAATTTAGAGACACTTCTCGAAAAATCATATGAAATAACAGGAAAACTGGGAGAAAAAATTACGAATAATAAAGAGCTAGGTATTTTATCAAAAAAATTAGCACGAATAATTCTTGATGTCCCCATTGAATATAAATTGAATGACTTCAAACTATCGGATCCTGATAACAAAAGTGTCATGAAAATTTTTGATGAATTAGAATTTAAGAGAGTTAAAGAAACTTTTTTCAAAATTTTTGGATTTAATGAGACTAAAGGGAAAGATCAAGAACTTATTCAGGGTGACTTATTTAGTGGTAATGATTTAGTACAAGATAAATCAGACCTTATTAGCAGTAATTCATACTATCAAATAATTGATTCAAATAAAGAGTTAGAGTATTTAATGACAAAGCTTTTAATCCAGAAAGTAGTAGCATTTGATACAGAAACAGAAAGTTTAAACTCACTAGATACTGAAATAGTGGGTATTTCATTCTCATGGACAGAAAATAAAGGTTTTTATGTACCTATTGCTAATAATAAATCTCTTCAAAAAGAATACTTTGATATTTTGAGACCTTTTTTTGAGAACGATCAGATAATAAAAGTTGGGCATAATCTAAAGTTTGATATTAAGGTGTTGTTTAAATATGATATTTCAGTTTCTGGGCCTTTGTATGATACTATGGTAGCTCACTACCTTATCAATCCTGATATGAGGCATAACCTTGATACATTATCAGAATCTTATTTGAATTATTCCCCAATATCTATTGAAACATTAATAGGTAAAAAAGGAAAGAGTCAAGGGTCAATGAGAGATGTACCAGCTGAAGAAGTCACAGATTATGCATCAGAAGATGCAGATCTCGCTCTTCAATTAAAAAAAATTTTTGACAAAGAGTTAAATGAAAATGGAGTTAAAGATATTTTCAATGATATAGAAATTCCTATTATAAATGTCCTTGCAGATATGGAGAAAGAGGGAATTAATATAGATAGCTCATACCTAAGTAAATTGAATAAAGAATTTGAGATTGAGCTTAGTAAATTAAAAGGAGGCATTTTTGAAATGTCTGGTGAAGAGTTTAACCTAAATTCTCCTAAACAACTTGGGGATATACTCTTTGAAAAGCTAAAATTAGTCTCAAAACCAAAAAAAACTAAAACTGGTCAATACTCAACCTCTGAAGAGGTATTATCTGGTTTAGCAAGTGAACACGAGATTATTAAAAATATATTAGAATGGCGATCGCTTGACAAGCTTCAGAACACATATGTGAGATCCCTTCCAAATGAAGTAAATAAAAGGACAGGAAGAATTCATACAAAATTTAATCAGACTGTTACTACAACAGGTCGTTTAAGCAGTAACAATCCTAATTTGCAAAATATTCCAATTAGAACACTGAATGGTCAAAAAATAAGAGAAGCATTTATTCCCAGAAGTGAAGAATTTGAGCTCTTAGCAGCTGATTACTCTCAAATTGAGTTAAGAGTTATAGCTTCTATTAGTAAAGACAAAAATATGGTTGATGCATTTATTAAAAATCAGGACATTCACACTATAACTGCCGCTAAAATTTATAATGTAGATCCAGATGATGTTTCAAGAGAACAGAGAGGGAATGCTAAGACTGTCAATTTTGGGATAATATATGGTGTCTCAGCCTTTGGTCTCAGTCAACAAACAAACTTATCAAGAGCTGAATCTAAGATTATGATAGACAGCTACTTTGAAAATTATCCTGGGCTAAAGGATTATATGTCAAGTCAAATTGACTTTGCAAGAAACAATGGATATGTTCAAACTATAATGGGAAGAAGAAGATATTTACAAAATATTAACTCACAGAATAACATGCTAAGAAGTGGTGCCGAAAGAAATGCAATCAACGCTCCTATTCAAGGAAGTGCAGCGGATATTATCAAAATTGCTATGATTAGAGTTCATGAAAAGTTTAAAGAACAATCTTTAAAATCAAAAATGTTACTTCAGGTTCATGATGAACTTGTTTTTGATGTCTGTAAATCAGAAAAAAATATAGTCAAGACTATTGTCAAAGACACAATGGAATCAGCTGTTAAGCTGCTTGTTCCTCTTAAAATTGATTTAGAATTCGGGAAAAACTGGTTAGAGGCACATTAATTAAAAAAAAGTTTTTTTAAAAATTTTTATAATTGTACATTTGCACGCCTAGATTTAATCTATTATGACTAAAACGAGTTATAAAACTATATCAGCTAATAGTAAAACAGTTAATAAGGAATGGGTTCTTGTTGATGCTGCTGAGCTTCCATTGGGAAGGACTGCATCTATAGTTGCTACCCTTTTAAGAGGAAAGCATAAGACTAACTTTACACCGCATGTTGATTGTGGTGATAATGTTATTGTTATTAATGCTAATAAGGTTGAACTCTCAGGTGATAAATGGAGCCAAAAGCAATATATTAGTCATACAGGATATCCTGGGGGACAAAGAATTATATCTGCTGAAAAGCTTCATCAAAAAAACAATATTAAGCTTGTTGAGAAAGCTGTCAAAGGTATGCTTCCAAAGAATAAGCTTGGTGCTGAATTATACAGAAACTTAAAAGTTTTTCCAGGGTCTGACCATAATCACGAAGCACAAAAACCAAAATTAATTGACGTTAATAGTAAAATATAATGGAAGTAATTCATAAAATAGGAAGAAGGAAGACATCAGTTGCTAGGGTATACATGTCTAAAGGTAAAGGTAGCATTACGGTTAATAAGAAAGCGTACTCAGATTTTTTTAGCACTGCAACATTACAATATAAAATCCTTCAGCCTTTCAATCTTACTGAAACAAAAGATAAATTCGACTTATCAGTAAGTGTTAAAGGTGGTGGTGTAAATGGACAAGCTGAAGCTATTAGACTTGCTATTTCCAGGGCTTTAGTTGAATTCAATGAGGAATTTAAGTCTGTTTTAAAATCAGAGGGGTTAATGACCAGAGATCCTAGAATGGTTGAAAGAAAGAAGTTTGGTCAGAAGAAAGCAAGAAAAAAATTCCAATTCTCAAAAAGATAAATTATGGCTAAGACTGACGTTAAAGAATTATTGGACGCAGGTGTTCACTTTGGACATTTAACTAGAAAATGGAATCCTAATATGGCACCATATATATATATGGAGCGCAATGGTATCCATATTATTAACTTATATAAAACTGCTGCAAAACTTGAGGAGTCTGTCAATGCAATTAAAAAAATAGTTCTTTCAGGAAGAAAGATACTTTTTGTTGCTACAAAAAAACAGGCAAAAGATATCGTGGCTCAAAAAGCTGATTCAGTTAATATGCCATACATTACTGAAAGATGGCCTGGTGGAATGCTAACAAACTTTGTTACAATAAGAAAAGCTGTAAAAAAGATGAATGCTATTGATAGAATGAAGGCTGATGGCACATTTGAAACACTTTCTAAAAAAGAGAAACTTCAAGTTGACAGGCAAAGAGCCAAATTGGAAAAAAATCTTGGTTCAATATCTGATATGACAAGATTACCAGGAGCTATCTTTGTTGTCGATACATTAAATGAGAAAATTTCAGTTCAAGAAGCTCAGAAATTAAATATTCCAATTTTTGCAATGGTTGATACTAATTCTGATCCTAACGAAGTTGATTTTATTATTCCTTCAAATGATGATGCATCAAAGTCTATTGAGAAGATCTTAGATATCGTATGTAATGCAATTCAAGAGTCTTTAGAAGAAAGAAAAAAGGAGAAGGAGATTGCTGAACAAAAAAAATTAGAAGAAGCTGAAGCAGCAACTGAAGCCGCAGATATTGATGCTTCTGAAAAAGAATAATAACCTCTAAATTTTACCAAATTGAAAATTACTGCATCTGATGTAAATAAGCTAAGACAATCTACAGGAGCTGGAATGATGGATTGTAAAAAAGCTCTAGAAGAATCCAATGGAGATTTTGATAAAGCAATAGAAATTCTTAGAAAAAAAGGTCAAAAAGTTGCTGCAAATAGAGCTGATAGGGAATCATCAGAAGGTGTTGTGCTTGCTAAGGTTAATGCAGATTGCACCTCTGGAGTTATAATTTCACTTAACTGTGAAACCGATTTTGTAGCAAAAAATGATGATTATATTCAATTGGCTCAGAAATTAGCTGATCATGCACTCAACTTTACTGATAAGGATTCCTTTTTAGAATCTGATTTTAATGGAATGAAAGTTTCTGAAAAATTGTTAGAACAGACTGGTGTTATAGGTGAAAAGATTGAAATAGGTTCTTTTGAGCACATATCTGCTGGCTTTGTTGGATCTTACATTCATGCAGGTAATAAAATAGCTTCAATTGTTGGTTTATCAGAGAAATTTGATAATGCAGGTGATGTTGGTAAAGATTTATCAATGCAAATAGCAGCAATGAATCCTGTAGCGATAGATGAAAATGGAGTAAGCCAAGACGTGATTGCAAAAGAAATTGAAATTGCAAAAGATCAATTAAGACAGGAAGGTAAACCAGAGGAAATGTTAGAAAACATTGCCAAAGGGAAGCTAAAAAAGTTCTTCAAAGAAAACACCCTTATAAACCAGCAGTTTATAAAAGATAGTAAATTAAGTATCTCACAATATCTTAAAAGTTATTCTGATTCAGTTGAAGTAACTGATTTCTCTAGAGTAGGTCTTGTCTAACTAAAATGGTAAGTCATCTTCCGTTAAATCACTTGGTGAATCTGTGTCAGGTTCCATAGGTAAATCAGCTGGTGCTGAGTCCATAACTTGATCATCTAAAGACTCGATTCTCCATCCCTGGATAGAATTAAAATATTTTGTACCTTGATCTGGGCTTTCCCACTCTCTTCCTCTAATGTTTATACCTATCCTAACTGTTTGTCCAATACTGAAGTTATCAAGAAGCTCACAATTATTCTGAACAAATTCAATCAATATGTGCTGAGGGTATTGATCCTCAGTAGTTAATACTAGTTCTCTTTTACGAAAGCCATTGTCTCCGTATGTCTTTATATCTCCAATAAGTTTTATTTTTCCTAGTAATTCCATTATATATAAGATTTTATTTTGTTCATAGTTTCATTAAATTGACTCTCTGTCATACTTATTTTAGTATCAAAAGACATATCATTCATATTATTTATCGGAATAAGATGAACATGAACATGGGGAACCTCAAGTCCAATGACACTCATACCTACTCTCTCGCAAACTACAGCTTTTTTTATTGCGTTAGCAACTTTTTTCGAAAAAATAATTAACTCTGACAAAGTTTCATCATCTAAATCAAATATTTGATCAATTTCTTTTTTGGGTATACATAAAGTATGACCTAAAGCATTTGGATTTATATCCAAGAATGCAAGGAAATTGTCATCTTCATGAATTTTAAATGATGGTATTTCTCCTGATATTATTTTAGAAAAAATTGATGCCATTATCTTGAAATTTCTAGAATTTCAAATTTAACATTCCCACTTGGTATCACTATCTCTGCAATATCACCTGTCTTTTTGCCTAATAATCCTTTACCAATTGGAGAATCAACTGATATTTTTCCTTGAGCAAGGTTTGCTTCACTTTGGGCAACGAGCTTATATTCCATAACAGCTGAATTAGTTAGGTTTTTAATCTTTACTGTTGAGTGAACAAGTACTTTTGAAGAGTCTAATTTTGATTCATCAATAATTCTAGCATTTGAAAGCGTCTCTTCAAGTTTTGAAATCTCTAATTCGAGCATA
>CACJMJ010000006.1 GCA_902594485.1 uncultured Bacteroidota bacterium | reverse complement strand
TTATATCTGTAATTGTTTCATGCAATTCATTAAACACAGACCAACAAGCATTTATTGAAATATCAAAAGAAAAGTATCAAGATCAACTTGAAGGTTTTTGGCTTGGTCAATCAATTGCAAACTGGACTGGTTTAATAACAGAAAATGATAAGGTTGGAAATATTGGAGAAATTAAGACGGGTGATTTTTACACAAGAGAAGACTGGGGCAAAACTGATCAAAGAAGTATTTGGGAAGATGACACAATAGACAAATCAAACATTAAAATTGATTTTGTTTTGAAATCAGTAGATGAAATTTGGGGATCAGATGATGATACTGATATTGAGTATATGTATCAGTATTTACATAATCTTCATAAAACTAATATTTTAACATCATCTCAAATTAGAGAAGGGTGGCTTGAGCATATAGACACTGAAGAAGAAAACTATTTATGGGTTTCAAACCAAAGAGCACTTGACCTAATGTTGGAAGGGTTTGAGCCACCTGAAACTAGTAATCCTGAAAAAAATGAATTTTATGATATGATTGATGCTCAATTAACAACTGAAATTTTTGGTTTATTCTCACCCACAAAACCTGATTTCTCAATAGAGATGGCAAGACTGCCAATTCAAACAACAGCTCGAAAAGAAGCCCAAGAAATAGCAGAGTTTTATGTTAAAATGTATTCAAATGCATCAAATCCAAAAGGATTTAAATCAATTAAAGAAAAAATGTTATGGCTGGCCGATGAGTCTAGATCTAAACTCGATAATAATTTATATCCTGCAAAAATGTATGATTATGTAAAAGATTTATATGAGTCTGGGATTAAATGGGAACAGACAAGAGATTCTATTTACTTTAGATATCAAGTCAATCAACAAGACAATTATGACATAACATCTAAAAATTTATATTGTAATGGTTGTTTCGCCGCTGGAATTAATTTTGCTTCTAGTCTTGTAAGTTTATTTTATGGAGAAGGTGACTTAAAAGAGACAATTAAAATTGGAACACTTTCTGGTTGGGACTCTGATAATCCAACATCAACGTGGGGAGGGTTAATCGGATTTATAATTGGTAGAGAAATGATTGAAAAAGAATTTGATATGGAACTTTCAAGTAAGTTTAATATTCATAGAACAAGAAAAAATTTCCCTAATGACGGGATAGATACATTTGAAAATATGGCAAAAAATGGGATAAAAATAGTAGAGAAGGTAGTTATTGAAGAGCTTAATGGAGAGATTGATTCAGAGGATAAATTATGGTTAATTCCAAAATAATAAATATTTAAATATTGAAAATGATTCTACCTGTAAGCTGTTCAATTGACTTAGATTTTGACTGTAAAAAAGTTTGGCAAATTATTTCGGAACCTGGAAACCTAAATAAAACTCATCCTTTCTGTAAATCTAATAAAATTGTTAATTGGGATAAAAATAAACATGAAGATATATTAGAGTATTTGAATGGGGTAATACTTCACAGGAAATTTTATAAATGGGATGAAGGGAAAGGATATGAGCTAAATATTGGAAGGGAAAATGGCAGGAAATCTAAAGTTATTTGGGAAATTACCGGTGATGAAAGGTCAAAACTTAAAATAACAGTTTATCCCCATGTCTTTAGCAATAGAAATAAAATCATTTATTTTATAATACACACTTTAGTTATTAATCCGGGGTTAAAAAAATACTTAAACTCAGTTTTGAGGGGTTACAAATGGTATTTAGAAAAGAAACAACCTGTCCCTCGAAATCACTTTGGCAAACACAAATGGTTTTCATAGTTACGAGGAAAATTGATTTATTTCTAACTCTTAATCATGATCATGATCCATATGGTCCATATGATTCATTTTCATCTTCCCAATGTTTAAAATAGGCATCATTATTCCTACAGATTTCATCATATCAGAATGATTGTAGTAGACTTTGAACATTTTATTTTTAAATGGTTTAAATTCAATTCCAAAATAAGGTTCTGAATCCATTCTCATTGTATGTGAGGAGGAATACATCCCAGTTTTCATACCAGGCATTGTCATATCGCCAGTCATCAACCCTCCAACTAAAGTGAATTTTTTAATGCTATACTTTGCATTATACATAATCATATAGTCATCACCACCATCAAATGGAGTAACCATTGCCATGGCTCCAATTGAGATTTTTGGAAAGGGCATATAATTCAAGCCCATACCAATTTGAGCGTATTCACTTTCGAGATCAACTCCGCCCATTACGCCAATATGAGCCTGAGAGTGAAGGTTAAAAGTAATAAGTAGAATTATAGGTATAAGAAATTTCTTCATAGTAATTATTTTGGGAGTGAACCGTGTCGATCATAATAATCTTTATCGTAATTAAATTTTTCCTTGGTTGATAGAAAAAGAGAAATTATAACAAGTAATGTAACTGTGCATCCAAAAATAAAAATCGATAAAGTTAGATCACCAAGTAATAAATCTTTTATTTGACCATATCTGTTCATACATCTAAATTATTTATATAGTATAAAAAATCTATCTATTGTAATATAATTAACAAAAATTTTAGATTTAAATATCTAAGTAAAATATACATTTGTGGTGTGTTTAAAATGAACAAGATACCCAAAGAATATTACCCTGAAATCCTATTCGTGGTTTTTCTAATTGTTATGTTTTCTAAAGTCTACATAATGGTTCAACTTGCAAACTCTTAGCGACCTAGTCTAGACCTGGTATAATTTTGCTAATAACTGATGAGTCATTATTAATTTCCCAATGAAAAAGTGTCATTGGAATGTTCCCAACACTTATTAATTTATTGAAGAAACTCTTCAAATTAGCTGAAACATTATTCTCATTTAATCGAGAAAATTCAGCAAGTGCATTTTCAAATAAATACTTTCCAGTTATGTAGCTAGTTCCATAACCAGGCTGTCTTAAGTATAAATGCTGTTCAAATATTAAAAGTTCTTTCTCTGTTTTCATCCAACCTCTAGGCGTATATTCAGAATGTATTTTCCCTGCTTCTTCCATACTCATTAGGTTTGCATGAGCATATAAAGACCCTAATCCCCTAGCTGCTCTTTGAGCAATTAATATATATACTATTTCTTTTGATCTAGGACTATTTTCATAAAGCCCTGTCTGCATAAACATTTCTTCTACTCCTGTTGCTACTCCCTCGTTCCTGCTATCAAAAATATTATACAATAGAGGTTCTTTCCTTATAATATTTTGACTTGGATTAAAATCCATTTCTGCTAATTCAAACCAATGAAAAAAGTGAGAGAAAAGTGGCTTTGGATCAAGGTGTGCAGTTATCCAAAAAAAGTTTCTTTTATCTTCCGGAATATAGCCTCCAAGATGTTCATTAAGGGCATCACTATAAAAATCTTTGACATCGAGTATTTGTTCTTTATCTAGAAAATTTAGTAATTCCTTTGAGGCTTGATTTACAAGAAGATCATATTCTTCTGAAGTAGATGCAGGAATTAGTTTTGGTAAGTTCCTATTCTTATGCTCCTCTAATTTTAATGATGCCCAGGCTCTGGCAAGCTCTCTTTTTAAGATCATTACTTCATCATCCCATGTCAGTGGGACAAGATGAACATTTTGCTGATACCAGGTATAATTTTCTTTTCCAATTCCAGAGGGTCCATCTTTTTTTGAAGATTCAGTTTTTAACCATTCTGAAAAACTCTCTGTAGATTCTATAGCTTTATTTATAGTATTAACTAGACTCTTATTATTATTTACATCTGGATAATTCAATATTGATTTTAGGTCTCTTGTTTGCCTATCAATATCTCTTATGCCAGCAATCCAAAGATCTTTTGCATTACCTATTAAATTTGATTTTGCCTGCTCATTTAATATGGGTATTACTTGAAGCTGCTTATCAAGTTTAGATGAATCATTTTTTGAAAGTGGAAAACTATACTGCCATATTTCAATAACACTGTGGTGTGTAGGCCCTTCATGAGCTGGAACATCACTTCTATACATCCATACTGATTTATAATATGCTGGATCTCTTTCCCATGGTTTTAGAACTCTAAAATTAAATTCAAAACCATTCATTTCAGCCCATATTATTGACCAATCAATTTTACTTTTAGCTTCTAACTCTGATTTATCTATCTTAATTAGTCTATCTCTTAACTTTCTAAATTCTGGCATTCTATTTTTGAAGGTTTCATTTGAATAATCTGGAGCTCCATTTTTTAATGGCGGAAATTCAAATTGACGCCAATCAGTAAACAATCCCTCTAACTCCTGTCTATTATTTTCTTGGGAAGACAAGAATTCACTAGTAACAAGAGAAAGAATTAAAGTTAAAAAACAAATTAAGTAAGGCTTTTTCATAATAACAATTTATGAAAAAAGGTTTTAAAATTATACCTTAGAGATATGAGACCTTACATATTTATTAGCTTGATCAGCATTCTATCAATTAACTGTGACACTGAAAATGAAGAATGGATATCTCTTTTTGATGGAGAAAGTCTTAGTGGATGGGAGATGAAAATTGCTGGATATGAGTTAAATAACAATTACAGAAATACATTTAGTGTAAGAGATGGAGTAATTAGAGTTTCGTACAGTGATTATGACTCATTTGATGAAAAGTTTGGGCATCTTTTTTATACAAAAAAGAAGTTCAAAAATTATCACTTAAAGATGGACTACAGGTTCTATGGTGAGCATGCAAATCAATTAAAAAATGAAAATGAAGCATGGAATTACAAGAATAGTGGTGTAATGCTTCATTCTGAAGATCCATCGAAGATGTTCATAGATCAGGAGTTCCCAGTAAGTATAGAAGCACAATTTTTAGGAGGATCAGGAGAAAGAGATAGACCAACTTTAAATATGTGTTCACCTGGAACTGAAGTTGATATTAATGGATCTCAAGCTTTGAAACATTGTATTTCTTCTAATTCTAAAACATACCATAATGAAGATTGGGTTAGTGTTGAATTTATTGTTTATTCAGATTCCATTGTGCACCATGTAATAGACAAAGACACAGTTATGACATACTCAAATATTAAAATTGGTGGAGGCTATTTATCTGATAACTTTACAGATAGAATTGGTGAGCCACTTAAGGAAGGGTATATTTCACTTCAGTCTGAAGGTCACCCAATAGAGTTTAAAAACATAAGAATAAGAGAACTTATTGAGTAACACAATGCAAGTAAGAGAAGCTAAATTGTCTGATCTTGAAAATCTATCGGATTTGTTTAATTCATATAGAATGTTTTATGGAAAAAAATCTGATTTAAAAGTTGCTAACGAATTCTTAAGATCCAGGATTGAAAATAAAGACTCCAAAATATTTGTTTGTGATTTAAATAATGAATTATCTGGCTTTGTGCAATTATATCCAATATTCTCATCAACTAGAGTTAGCAAATATTGGTTACTAAATGATTTATTTGTTGATATTAAAAAAAGAGGTAAAGGATATTCAAAGCTACTAATTGACAGGTCTAAGGAACTAGTCATACAATCGGAAGCATGTGGGATGATGCTAGAAACTGAAAAGTCAAATGATATCGGCAATATGTTATATCCATCAACAGGTTTTAAAAAGAATGAATTATGTAATTTTTATGAATGGGTTCCTAATTAATAATTCTTTTTTAAGTACACTGATGTAGCCTTATCTGCAATTTCTTGAAGAAGCATCTTATCCCCTTCATCTATGGCCCCATAGTAATCATATTTTAGGCCTATTGGAGATATTCCATATATACTTGCAAAAACAGTACATGCTGCCAAGTATGTTCCTTTAAGATTTGGGTGTGTCCCATCATCTTGATGGAGTTTTATGTCTGGGAATTCCTTATATGCAATTTCAAAAGCTAAGCCAACAGGAATTACAAGAACATTATTTTCTTTACCAACTTTTGTATAAATATCTTCAATAATTCTTATTTGATTATCTTCAAAATCTTTATGAGGTTTGACGTAAGCATGAGTCATATAAAGAGCTGCTTTAGAATTATTTGCCTCGATAGATTCTATATGTTTTTTAGCGAAGTAAGAGAACTCTTTTCGGTTTTCTTTAGTTAATGGCTCAGAACTTCCACCTTGGAGAATAACTAAATCAAATTTTTTAATTGAACTTATTGCTCTTGGCTTAACTAGTCTTTCAACGTCATGATGTTTTAATCTTGCTCCGCCTATTGTTGCAGATTTTACAGATGCTCCACCATCATAGTTCTCAAGGTGCTCCTCAACCATACGTTTGAAATGATTGTGAAGACTATCCCCATAATATAAGTAACTATTCCCGATGAATAATATTGTTCTTGGTTCTTGATTTCTATCTTGATCTTCAACCTCCTGAGATAACAACGAGTTTGAAAAGATTAATAGTATTACAAAAAAATTATAAATATTTTTCATTGTTTTTATTTCAAGAAGGTAAATATTCTTTTAATTTTAACCAAGTTTCGTTTAATCCCCAAAAATTTAAAATATGTCGTTAGATAAAAGAGAGTTTGATATCATAATCTGGGGTGCATCAGGATTTACGGGCAGACTTGTTGCTGAATATTTATCTCAAAATTATAGTCCTAATGAATTGAAATGGGCTATAGCAGGTAGAGATGGCAATAAGCTAAATAAAATAAGAGACCAATACCTTGATGAGAAAATTCCAATAATCATTGCAGACAGTTTTGATGAGATTAGCCTAAAAAAAATGACAAAAAGAACCAAGGTAATTTGCACTACGGTCGGCCCATATGCAAAATACGGATCTCTACTTGTAAAGTCATGTGTTAGCTCAAAAACACATTATTGTGATCTAGCCGGTGAAGCACAGTGGATTAGAAAAATGATTGATCTTCATCATGAAGATGCTAAAGATAATAACGTAAGAATAGTTAATTCTTGTGGTTTTGATTCTATACCATCAGATCTAGGTGTATATTATATTCATAAAAATATTTCCAAAAAAAACCTCTCAATAAGAATGAGAGTTACAGGTGCTAAAGGAACCTACAGTGGGGGAACATACGCAAGTATGCAGAATATAATCAAGGAGGCATTTAAAGATAGGGAAGTAAGAAAAAGTTTAACTAATCCTTACGGACTAAATCCTGTTGGGCAACAAGATGGACTTGATAAGAGAGATTTAAGATCTGTGAAATATGATAAAAGAATTAAAAGCTGGATATCCCCTTTTTTAATGGCTGGAATTAATACCCGAATTGTTAGAAGGAGTAATGCATTAAGTAATTTCAGTTATGGAAAAGAATTTACATATGACGAAGCCGTAATGACTGGGAAAGGATTTAAAGGAAAATTAAATGGAATTTTTCTATCAATTCCTCTTATGTTTCTTGCCGCAAAACCAGGATCTTTCTTTAATAAAATTTTTAATATTATTTCTCCTAAACCAGGACAGGGACCAAATAAAAAAGAAAGAGAAAGCGGATATTTTAGTTTAAGATTTTTTGTTTTTCAAGGTGAGGATAATAAATCCATTTTTAAAGTAACTGGTGATAGAGATCCTGGTTATGGCTCTACCTCTAAAATGTTAGCTGAAAGTGCAGTCTGTCTTGCAAAAGATGATTTAGAAGAAAAATATGGTGTACTAACTCCGTCATATGCAATGGGTGATAACATTCTCGATAGACTTGTTTCAAAAGCTGGATTAACATTTAACAAGATTAAATAGTGAATATGGTAAGTAATTTTAATATTACCCTATTAATCTTTTGAATTAACTGGAACAAACTTTATATATTAGTTATAAACTTATCTTATGAAGAACTATCTATTAGTTTTTGTTGCCCTATTTTTTTCATTTTCATTAAATAGCCAAAAAAAGAATGTAGACTCATTGACCAAAGACATGAATATGTCTAAAGGCATAATAAACTCTTACACAAAAAACAATAAGCTACTATTTGAAATCCCTAATGAAATACTAGAAAAAGATATATTAGTTGTTACTAGATTAGCTCAAGTACCATCAGGTTACTCACCATATATAAATGCTGGTTCAAAAACTTCTGAGCAAGTTATAAGTTTTTACAAGAAGAATAATAGATTAGATATAAGGCAGTTATCATATAATAATATTGCAGATCCTGATGATCCAATTAGTGAAAGCGTTGTAGAAAATAATTTTTCTCCTATACTAGCCAGTTTTGAAATAAAGAATAATGATAAAAGTTCATTCTTAATTGATGTATCTGAATATTTTTTAAAAGATTCTCCTGGCTTTAATATTATAAATTCTAGAGTAAAAGACCAATATAAAATTGGTGGGGTAGACAGAAAAAGAAGCAGTATTGATTCCGCTAGAAGTTTTCCTGAGAACTTAGAAATACTTGCAACTTTAACATTTAATACAAATAAGCCTCCCAGGATTAATAGAACTAAAACCTTTAGTTTTCAAGTAAATCATTCATTTATTCTTTTACCTGATGAAAAGATGAAAATTAGACACTTTGATCATAGAGTTGGATGGTTTACAGTGAATAAGATAGATTATAGTTCAAATGCATTAAAATCTGATTCCTTTAAATTAATAAGGAGATGGAGGCTTGAACCAAATAATGAAGAAGCATACTCAAGAGGTGAACTAGTTGAACCAAAAAAAAAGATTATATATTATCTAGATCCAGCAACTCCAAAAAAATGGAGGCCATATTTTATTAAAGGAATTGAAGATTGGAATTCTGTATTTGAAAAAGCAGGATTCAAAAATGCAATAGTTGCAAAGAATCCACCTACAAAAGATGAAGATCCTGATTTTAGCCCAGAAGACATTAGATATTCCACTGTTAGATATGTTGCGTCTGAGACAAGAAATGCAACTGGACCTAGTGTTTCTGACCCAAGAACTGGAGAAATTTTAGAAAGTGATATAATCTGGTATCACAATCATTTAAGATCTTACAGAAATAGATATTTACTTGAAACTGGAGCTGCTAATCCATCTGCAAGAACTTTGGAAACACCAGAGAAAGAAATTGGAGAAATGATGAGGAGAGTAATATCTCACGAAATTGGTCATGCACTTGGACTTCCTCATAATATGAAGGCAAGTAGTGCATATCCTGTTGATTCTCTTAGATCAGGCGATTTTACTCAAAAAATGGGGATAGCTACAACTATCATGGATTATGCTAGATATAATTATATTGCTCAACCTGGAGATAAAAATATAAGGTTCATTAGGCAACTTGGTCCTTATGATGATTACTCTATAGAATGGGGGTATAGACACTTTCCTGGGAAATCTGTAAATGAAGAAAAAGAAATTCTCTCAAAATTTGTGGATCAAAAAAGTTTAAATCCAATTTATATGTTTGGATCTTCATGGGGTGATCCAAACTCACAAACTGAAAATATAGGTGATGATCCAGTGAAAGCTAGTTATTATGGAATAAAGAATTTAAAAATAGTAGCTAAAAACATAACTAAATGGACATATGCTCCAAATAAAGATTATGCAGATCTTGAAGAACTATATGGTGAGTTACTAGGAGTTTATAGAAGATATATTTTTCATGTAATAGGAATGATAGGAGGTGTTAATCAAACTCTTGTAAATACAAATCAAGGCGGAACATATACTTATAAAAATGTTGATAAACAAGATCAAATTCGTGCATTAAATTTTCTTGATACAGAGCTGTGGAAAACACCAATATGGTTATTAGATAAAGAAATAATTTCACAGATCAATAACTCTGATGGATTATACAAGATTGAGGCCATGCATGAACGATCAATCAACTCTTTATTATCAAATTACAGACTAAATAGAATGTTATCTTCAGATAATTCAATAGTAGGAGAAGGGCTAAACTACAATGAACTTTTTGATCTACTATATGAATCAATTTTTGACAAGATTAATCCAACAAATCAGATAGAGAGAAATCTTCAAATAAGTTTTACAAAAAAAATTATTTCACTTATCGAAGAAAAAGATTTAAAAGATGCTTTAAAGTCTAAGGCTTTATCAATGAAAGAGGAAATCAATAAGTTATCTAATAAAAAGTCTAGATCATCTTCAAATAATACTTTGAAGAATCATTACAACTATATAGTATTCCTAACTTCTAGAGAAAACTAATTTTTTATTGATTCTAAAAGATAAAGTGAAGATAATAGAGTAACTGGAAACCAACTTTTATTTTTATTACAATAAACTAAATGCTTTGTAGTTTTTGGTTCAAATAAATTATCATTTAATGAGTTACTGATAATTTTATTTTTTGAAAGGCTATCCTTATCATCTGTAATAATATGATTGGAAAAATAATTAATTATAGTAACTGGAATTTTATTATATCCTAGCTCTTTAAGAGCAGTATATCTATGATGACCATCAATTATAAGATTTGATTCACTACAAACAATTATTGTTGAGATAATTATGTCATCATTTTTATATTTAAGGTTATTCTTTAATATCTCTTTCTTATCAAGGAGTACCTTTTCATGAGGAATAAGCGAACTAATATCTACTTCCTTTATCTCCAAAATGATATCTTCATCAACAGTTATTGAGTACATAAACTAATCTTTAATAATAGCCTCAGCTTCAATTTCAACAAGATATTCCTCACCAACTAATTTAGCTTGAACTAATGTGTTAGCTGGATTAATACCCTTGAATCTTTTACCATGAGTTTCAGCAATATCTTTCCAATCTTCAATGTTTTTCACAAAAACTCTTGTCTTTACAACTTCAGATAATTTACCCCCCAAAGAAGAGATGGAAGCCTCAATTTTGTCAATGATAAAATCTGTTTGAGCTATTGGATCTTTTTTACCAATAACTTTATCTTCATGGGTTGCAGTTGTTCCAGACACAATTATTCTATTTCCATGCCTAACTGCTCTAGAGTAACTAGCCATTTTTTCCCAACTTGTGTTACTTGAAATATTTTTTCTCATATTATTAATTTTTTTAACCTTGAATACATTTGGAATAGAATCAAGATGATGACTCAAATCTCCTGATGCTGTTAAGAATGGTGGTTTTCTGTATTCATCCCCACAATCTCCAGGTACTTTCTTTAATAAATTTAATGATTTAGAAATTAATTCTTTTTCACTTATAGAGAGATTAATGTCAATGATTTCTTTGTGCTCATTAACATGATTATTCTCTCCTAATCTAGCTCCAATAATTACAGATGCAACATTAGGATCTTCGAGTATATATCTACTTGCAATATTTGCGATAGAAGTGTTTTTTTTATTGGCAATTAAATTTAGTTGTTGTAATAGGTTCTGAAATAAAGACCACCCTCCTGTAATATCAATAAACCTTTTATATTTCATTTGAGACCAATTAAGTTTATCATTAATATTAGGTTCTGACTTTCCTAGCCACTTATTAGATAAAAAACCTCCAGCTAAAGTCCCAAATGCAAATAGTTTAATATTAAATTCTTTACATAAATCTGACATCTCAAAACTAGCTCTCCTATCTAAGAGTGAATAACAAATTTGGTTAGACACAATTGGAATACCTGATGCTAAAGCTATTCTCAAATGTGTTGTATCAAAATTTGTTACACCAATATCTTTAATTTTACCCTCTACCTTTAACTCGTTTAAATAATATAATGCATCAAGCCAACTTGGATCTTGATAATGCCATGCATGAAACTGCATTAAATCTATTTGAGACTGATTCATTCTTTTCAACGCAAGATTCACAGCCTCTCTTGTAGATTCTTTAGAAATAATATCAGGTTTTGGAACCCACTTTGTGAATAAATTTATTTTATCGGGATTTTTATAGTTATTCTTAAATACCCCTGAAATGATTTCACTTGATCCATAATGATCAGCCATATCAAAAGATGTAAATCCATTATCAGCATATATATTCATAAACTTTGATGCACTTTCTGAATCTAATATGTTGCCATTTTTTTCCATATCCGCTATTTGCCAAAGACCAATAAGAACTCTAGGTACAGAACTATTATCTGAGATATTTACTAACCTATTCAACTGGTAGAGTTTTAAATGTGTTTTTGTTTTTTACTTGGACTGTTTTCCATCTTAAAGCAAAATATATACTGGCAATTGTCATTACGATTAAGTAAATATAAGTTGAGTGAAAATACCACTCTTCAACATTGGACGATAAATCCTTGTATGTGTGAATTATTAAAAAGACCGAGATAATTAATGTTCCTGTGTAACCAATAAAAAGTTGAATTGCTCGGTTCTTAATTACCGTAATATTTCTAGATAGTTTAAGATTGACTCTTTGAATAGAGATAAGGGTAACACACATTAGTAAGAAATTTATCATCATGGAAGTTACCATAATATCTATACCAAGGAAAAAGTCTCCTGCAAAATGAGAGCCAATAGCTCCTATACTTGCAACAAATCCCACAAGAATGATTGCTATGTATGGTGTATTAAACTTTGAATGAATGAGGGCTACTCTATTAGGGAAGATATTATCCTTTGCCCATGCAAACATTAATCTTGAAACAGACAATATCATTGCAGGTAAATCATTGATAAGTGCAATTGCAGCTCCAATAATTATTAAAATTCCCCAAAATGGTGGAAGCACATAACTCAATAAGCCAGGAGCTGTTATATCTTTTGTAATAGACTCATCTGCAACAAAACTCCATGGAACAATATTATATACTGAGATAGTAAATAGGATGTAGTAAGAAGCCACTATAAAAATTGCAAGTAAAATTGCACGTGGTATATTTTTTGTAGGGTTTTTTGCTTCATTACCTGTCTGAGCTATTGCATCAAATCCAATAAAGCTAGAAAACATTAAAGTCGATGCCGTAAGAAATATTCTCCAATCAAACTTAATATCTGAGATTGGCTCAATAACTCTATTCTCCGAATTTAAGACAGAATTAATAAAATCATTTTGGTCATAAACTAATCCTGTAATTAAAACTATACTTCCAAGAACAAACATAATAACTAGCATGGGTATCAAAGTGTTTTTATATACTTTACCACCTATTATGTTAATTAAAACAAAGAGCCAGATTAGAAAAAGAGAGATAATCAGTCTAACAGATCCTACCTCTAAAAAATCTGAAATATTCATAAATCCTAGATTAAAAAAAACATCACGAATAAATGGAACGATTATGTATGAAATCACACCTATAACTATAGATAAGCCAAACCATTGAGAAAAACTTGCAATGAAACCAAGGTATGGGCTTAATCCTCTACTTGCATATAGATAGCTACCCCCTGCTCTTGGCATTGCAGAAGATAATATTGCATATGCATATGCGGCAAAAATTGCAGGAATAGCTGCAAATAAAAAAGCAGGTACAACGTAAGGCCCAATTCCAGGTACATTCTTTTGAATCATAAAAGGGATTACATTGATAGATGCACCCATCATTGAACATATACCAGTAGCTGTTACTAGCAGAAGTCCCATTTCTCTTTTTAATTTATTATTTGCCAATTTTTTTAAATCAATGCTTACGCAAAATACACATTATTTAGAACTACTTTTTGTACATTTAAATATGTCCTATAAATCTCATTGGGAAAGAATATATAAGGAAAAGAGCCCTCAAGAGGTGTCATGGACCGAGGAGATTCCTGATACATCTATTGACTTTTTTAAAGATTTTAAAATTCGAAAAGATGATCCAATAATTGATATTGGTGGTGGTGAAAGTAAATTTGTTGATTATCTTTTAGACAGCGGGTATAAAAATATATCTGTCCTTGATATATCAAAGAATGCAATCAATAAAGCAAAAGAAAGACTAGGAGTTAAATCTCAATATATAAAATGGATAGTTTGTGATTTAAATGATTTTGAACCCAAAGAGAACTATGCAATTTGGCATGATAGAGCTGTCTTTCATTTTTTAACCTCTAAAGTTGAAATAGATAGATACGTCAGAAAAGTAAAATTAAATACTCAAAACTTTATAGTTGGGACTTTTTCAACTTTAGGTCCAAAAAAATGTAGTGGACTAGATATAACTCAATATGATGAATCGTCATTAAAAAAATTGTTTGAAGATCAAGACATCTCTATGAAAAGAACTGAGAACATAAATCATATTACCCCTTTTGAAACGACTCAAAATTTTATATTTTGCAGTTTCTCATCAATAAAATAAATTATTATTAATATGGAATATAATAAACTGCCTGGTACAGATATTGAAGTAAGTAAAATATGTCTTGGAACTATGACTTGGGGAAGACAGAATTCAGAAGCTGAGGCTTTTGAACAAATGGATTATAGTTTAGATAAAGGAGTTAATTTTTTTGATACTGCAGAACTATATCCAGTACCTGCAACACCTGAGAGATATGCTGATACTGAAAAAATAATTGGTAATTGGCTTGAGTCAAGAAACTCAAGAGATAAAGTTATTCTTGCTTCAAAAATTGCAGGCCCAGGTGATTATACCGCGCATATTAGAAAGACTGGATTCAAAGGAACATCCATTGAAGAAGCTGTTAATGGAAGTCTTGAAAGATTAAAGACAGATTATCTGGATTTATATCAACTTCATTGGCCAGAAAGAGCTACAAACTATTTTGGTAAGAGAGGGTTTGATTATATTGATGATGGCTGGGATGATAACTTCAGAGAAATTCTAGAGACTCTTAAAAAAATTGTTGATTCAGGAAAAGTTAGATATGTTGGGCTATCTAATGAAAATCCATGGGGAATTATGAAATATCTTGAGTATTCTAAGGAGGGGTTACCTAAAATGATTACAATTCAAAATCCTTATTCTCTATTAAATAGATTATTTGAAGTTGGAAGTGCAGAAATATGTAAAAGAGAAAATGTAGGCTTGTTAGCATATTCACCTTTGGGATTTGGTGTTCTTTCGGGTAAATATAGAAATGGTAATATGCCTGAGAATAGTAGATTAAAATTATTTTCAAATCTTGCTAGGTTTAGTAATGATAAGTGTTTTAAAGCTACAGATCTTTATTATGATATAGCTATAAAGTATGATTTAAGTCTTACCGAAATGTCATTAGCATTTGTAAATGATAGACCCTTTGTAACTAGCAACATAATTGGCGCTACCTCTATGAATCAACTTAAAGAGAATATTAATAGTATTAATATTAAGTTATCCAAAGAAATTGTTGCTGAAATAAATTCAGTGAATGAAAAGATTCCAAATCCTGCTCCCTAGATTAGTCTAATTAAAGACATTACTGTATGAGCCTAGAGAAATCCGGAATATCAATTAAAGAATTAAAAAAAATTCTTAAGCATAATTATAACATAATTGGCGCGATTGATAGACTTGATGGAGAAATTGATTATAATTTTAGAGTTCATTCATCCGATGATAATAAATACTTAATAAAGATATCAAGATCAGATTTTAATTCAGATTATATTGATTATCAGATTAAGCTTTTAGATCACCTAAACAAAGACTGTGATATTGATTTTGCATCAAATATTAATACAATTGAAGGAAAACCATTTTGTATAGAAAAGGATAGTTTTGGCAAAGATAGGTGCATCAGGTTATTATCCTGGATTGAGGGAAGACTTTGGAGCTCCGTTAATCCTATTGAAAAAACATTAAGGAAAGAGCTTGGGTCAAAAACTGCGATTATTTCTGAATCATTAGAAAAATTTAAACATTCTTTCTCTAATCGAAAAATAGACTGGGACATATCAGGCTCTTTGTGGGTTGAAGAGCATTTGAAAAAGTTTGAGGTTAATAAAAGAGAAATTCTTAAAAATTTTATCAAAGATTTTAAAAATAACCTATCTATATATAATGAACTAAAAAAGTCAGTTATTCATAATGATATTAACGATAATAATATTGTTGTATCAAATGATAGAATAAACCCTAAAATAGCGTCTATAATTGACTTTGGAGACTCAATATATTCTCAAAAAATAAATGATTTAGCAATTACATGTTCATATGGAATTATGAATTTAAATGACCCGCTTGCAGGGTGTTGTGAAATAGTTTCTGGCTATAATCAATTATCTTTTATAAATGATGATGAATTAAAAATGCTTTATAATTTAATTGGCATGAGACTTGTAATCTCTGTTACTAAATCATTGATTAATAGAATTGAGGAGCCTGATAATAAATATCTTCTGATTAGTGAAAAACCTGCATGGGATCTTCTAAAGATTTGGTCAGAGATAAACTCAGAATATGCATATTATTCATTTAGAAAAGCATGTAATCTAGATGCTCATCCAAACAAACAAAAATTTTCTAAATGGATTAGAAATAAAACATTCTCAGTAAAAGATATATTTCCAAAATTAAAAGAATCTGAATTTTATAAAATTGATCTTAGTGTTGGAAGTGAGTGGATTGGAGGAAGAAATGAGATAGAAGACCTAAACTTATTTCAATTTAAAATAGATAAACTTCAAAAAAAATATCCTAAAAAAATAATTGCAGGAGGGTATCTAGAACCTAGAGCAATATACACATCTGACACATATGAAAAAACAGGAAACTATGGAGTTGAAAATAGGACTATTCATTTGGGATTAGACTTTTGGCTACCTCCAGAAACTAAAGTGAGCACTATGTTTGACGGAGAAGTTGTAACTGCTGTTAATGATGAAGGGGACAAAGAATACGGTGGGCTTGTCATTCTAAAGCACAATATTGAGGATTTAGAATTTTATACTCTATATGGACATAATACAGTAGACAGTGTACTAAAAAATAAGATAGGTAGCAAAGTAAAGAAGGGGGATGTAATTGCAGAGATAGCAAATTATCCAGAGAATGGAAATTGGGCACCTCATTTACATTTTCAAATAATGTTATCAATGCTTGATTATAAGATTGACTATCCAGGAGTATGCTATTTTAACCAAATTGATGTTTGGAAAGATTTATGTCCTGATCCTAATTTGATTTTTAAATCAAAAGTTTTAGATCTTGATCTATATGATTCAGAAGATGAATTAATCAAATACAGAAATAGCCATTTAGGCAAAAGCCTTAAACTTCACTATGAGGAGCCTCTTCATATTGTAAGAGGAGAGGGTGTTTACTTAATGGATAACTACGGTAGAAAATATTTAGATACTGTTAATAATGTTGCACATGTTGGACACGAAAATGAATCGGTAGTTGCAAAAGGTAAAAGTCAAATGTCAATCTTAAATACCAATTCGAGATATCTTCATAAGAATATCAATGAACTATCTAAAGAACTATTGAAAACACTTCCTGAAAAGCTATCTGTTGTTCACTTTGTTAATTCTGGAAGTGAAGCTAATGAATTAGCAATTCGAATGATGAAATCTCATACTGGACAACCTGATATAATAGTTTCAGAACATGGATATCATGGAAACACTAATATTTGTGTTGATATTTCATCCTATAAATTTGATGGTAAAGGCGGAAGTGGACCCCCGGAGAATACTCATGTTATTCCTATACCAAATAATTTTCGTGGAAAATATAAAGGTCCTGGATCAGCAAAGAAATACTTAAATGAAGTTAAAGCATGTATAAAAAATATTAATTCTAAAAAAAGAGGTTTAGGTGGATTTATAATCGAGCCAATCTTAAGTTGCGGAGGTCAAGTTGAATTACCAGGTGGCTTTCTTAAAGATGCATATAATCTTGTAAGAAAAAACGGAGGGATTTGTATTTCAGACGAGGTTCAAGTAGGCTGTGGAAGAATTGGAAAATCTTTCTGGGGGTTTGAAATTCATAATGTAGTTCCTGATATAATAACCATAGGTAAGCCTCTTGGTAACGGACATCCGATTGGTGCTGTAGTCTGTACAAAAGAAATAGCTGAAAGTTTCGCAAATGGAATGGAATTCTTTAATACGTTTGGAGGTAACCCTGTTTCTTGTTCAATTGGAACTGAAGTCTTGAGATTTATTAAAAAAGAAAAGCTTCAAGAGAACTCCATGTTTATTGGAGATTATTTCAAAAGAGAACTTAAAAAGCTATCTAATAAATTTAATATTATAGGTGATGTAAGAGGTCAAGGTTTGTTCCTAGGTATTGAGTTTATTGACCTTAACATGAATCCTTTAGAGGAAGAAACAATATACATTGTTAACCGTTTAAAAAAATATGGGATTCTATCAAGCGTTGATGGTCCAGACAATAACGTAATTAAAATTAAGCCACCTTTAACATTTAATAAACATAACTGTGACATGTTTATTTTTTATCTTCGCAAAGTCTTAGCCGAAGATTTTTTAAATAATAAGTATTATGAATAAGTATTTGATTTTAACTGTATTTTTATTTTTAAACACTACAATGGTTATGTCACAAAAATATGAGACTCAAGAATATGAAGTAGTTGACCAAATTGATAAAATTGAGATTAGATATTATCCTAGTGCTCCTATGATTAGAGTATCATCTAACCAAAGTAGAAATAATAATTTTGGTAAACTGTTCAGATACATTGCTGGTAATAATATAGACGAGGAAAAAATTGCAATGACAACACCTGTCTACATGTCTGATCAGAGTAAAACAATGGAATTTGTTCTTCCAAAAAAATTTCTCTCAGGAGAGATACCTGTTCCTAATGATAACGATGTAGAGGCATACATATCTAAACCAAAATATTATGCAGCAATAAAATATTCCGGTTATTCCAATAACAAAAAGGAAGAAAATTATAGACAAGAGTTAGTCAAAGCTATACAAAATAGTAATCTTAAAATTCTGAGTGAACATTTTGTCCTTTCATATGACGCTCCTACAAAATTTTACAACAGAAGAAACGAAGTTTTAATTCAAGTTGATTATTCAAATTGATAATTTGGAAAAAAACAAATTGAATTTTTAATCATTTTCAGAAAAAATACTTAAAAAAATATCATTTTCACAAAAATGATATAATAGATATTTCTAATGTCAAATAGCAATATTTGATAGTATAGATTTGGAGCTTAATTTTAAATAACTGAAAAATGAAAAATTTATTTACAAATTTCTCTTCAGCTCTTAAGTTTACTTTATTAACTATTGTGGCATTAATGTCAACGAATATTTCATATTCACAAGATTTTGGTGCAGACTTAGTAAGTTCTTATGTATGGAGAGGAACACAATTTGGATCCGGAGCACACATACAGCCGTATATGGACCTTGGGTCTGGTAACTTAACTGGTGGTGTTTGGGGAAGTTTTCCTACGTCTGCCAATGGAGGTGGAAATGAACTTGACTTATGGGTAAGTTACGACTTTGGTCCACTTGCATTAACAATTACAAACTACACATTCCCAGGTGAAGGTGGAGCATATGCTGATGGTGAAGGACTCTTTAATGGAGATTACACTGAATTAGCTGCATCAACTTCTCTTGGCGGAATAGATTTATCTGCTGGGTATTTTACTGAAGTAGAAGCATTATACATTGAGCTAGGAACTTCAATTGGAGCAGTCGACATAGCACTCGGATATGGAGATGATGCTGGTGATGCATTCTATGCTAACGGAGGATCAGGACTAGTTAATATGTCTTTTAGTGGATCTAAAGATATTTCTATAACTGAATCTTATTCTTTACCAGTTTTTGGATCATTTATTATAAATCCTGAAGCTGAAACAGCATTTTTAGTTTTTGGAATAAGTTTTTAAATTGGAAACATTATGAAAAAAATAGAAGCAATTATTAGAAAGTCAAAATTTGACGAAGTGGTAAAAGCCCTGCATGATGCGGAGGTTTACTTTTTCAGCTACTGGGATGTTACTGGGGTTGGAAATGAGAAAATTGGAAATGTATACAGAGGAATAACTTACAGCACAAAAGACATTCAAAGAAGATGTTTGTCTATCGTTGTATCAGATTCTTTTGTAGACACTACTGTAGATGCAATTATTAAATCTGGAGCTACAGGTGAAGTGGGTGATGGTAAAGTTTTTGTTTTACCATGTGAAGAAGCCTACAGAATTAGAACTGGAGAAAAAGGAAACAAATCATTTAACTAGAAATTATGGAATTATTAACAACTAATAACGTTTGGATGATGCTGTGTGCAGCATTAGTATTTTTTATGCATCTTGGATTTTCTTTCTTGGAGATTGGTCTTACAAGACAGAAAAATACAATCAATATTTTATTTAAAAACTTTTTCATTATAACAATGGGAATAATTGTCTACTGTTTAGTAGGTTTTAATTTAATGTATCCTGGTGATTTTAATATTATAGGAGCATATGGTGGTATACTTGGATTTGCTGGGCCAGGTCTAGATGCAGTAGCTGCATCTGATCTATCCTATAATGAAGGTTACACATATTGGACAGATTTCTTATTTCAGGCAATGTTTGCAGCAACTGCTGGTACAATAATTTCAGGTGCTGTAGCTGAGAGAATTAAAATTAACTCATTTATGTTAATTGTATTTCTCTATGTAGCTATAGTTTATCCTATAGTTGGATCATGGCAATGGGGAAGTGGATTCCTATCTACTTTAACTGAAGAAGTTGGTTTTTATGACTTTGCAGGGTCTACTTTAGTTCACTCTGTTGGTGGCTGGGGAGCTCTTGTAATTATATATTTACTTGGCGCTAGAAAAGGTAAATTTGATAGTGATGGAAATGCAGTTGCAATTCCTGGATCTAATATTCCATTATCTGCAGCTGGAGTTCTTATTCTTTGGTTAGGTTGGTTTGGATTTAATGGTGGTTCTGTATTATCAGCTGATCCTGCTAATACATCTTTAGTATTAGTAACAACATGTCTTGCTGCTGCTGCTGGTGGAATAGGTGCTGCTTTTTTCTCTAATTTATTATATAAAAATTTAGACATAACAATGTTTATGAATGGTGTTTTGGGTGGACTAGTAGGTATAACTGCTGGTGCTGATCAAATGGGACCTACTTCTGCTATTATTATAGGAGCAGTTGGTGGTATTGTCGTTGTTTTAGGTGTAGCACTTTTAGACAAGTGCAAACTTGACGACCCTGTTGGAGCTATTCCTGTTCATTTATTTGCAGGTATATGGGGAACTTTAGCAGTTGGTATTTTTGGAGCTTCTGCATCTTTCGATCAATTTATGGTTCAACTGGCCAGTGTTGGAATTGTTGGAGTATTTTGTGTAATTGGAGCTACTTTAATTACATTATTAGTTAAGTCTTTAGCAGGGCTTAGAGTATCTGAAAAAGAAGAATCAACAGGTTTAGATATAGCTGAACATGGAACTAAAGCGTATTTTTCATCATAATGAGATAATAGCTTCTATTATTTTCAGTCTTAAAAGGAGATCATTTGGTCTCCTTTTTTGATTATTATAAGTTTTAATTTTTTCATTTATAATATCTTAGTTTATAATTATGAAGAAAATTGTAATAGTTGGAAGTGGAGTAAATGGTCTAGTTGCTGCAAATTATTTAGTCAAGGCTGGGTATGATGTGACAATTATTGAAAAAAAAGAGTTTACAGGGGGAGCATGCATAAAAGATTCAGAGGTCATTGAAGGTAAAAAGATTGATTTTGCGTATGGTGCTACTGTTCTTGGAATGATGCCAGAATTTATATTTAAAGAGACTGGTTTATCAAAAGAAATAGTGGGTTTCTATCCAAAAACTCCCAAACTAGTATATTTTAATAATGAAGAAAATTCTACTAAAATCTTTCAAGATTCTCATGAATTAGAAAAAGAACTAAAAAATAAATGGGGAGAAGAGGGCAGAATAAATGATTTTCGAAATGACGAAAATAAGGTTATAAAATTTATACAAAAACTTTACAAAGAAGCTATTATCCCAACGAGTGAAATAGCTTACAAAGAACTTGGGAAAAAACTTTCTGATCTCTGGATATTTGGAACTGCAAAAGACCTTCTTGATCACTACTTTACATCTGATAGATCAAAGTTATATATGGGTATGACGGTAATTGAAAGTGGCCCTGCATCAATTTATGATCCAGGAACTGCATTTACAATTCCACTAATGGACTCTGGATCTGTCTTTGATGGGTATTGGGGATTTGTAAAAACTGGTATTTGGAAAATAACTGAGAGTCTAACTGAAATCAATTTAAATTTGGGTGTTAAGATTAATTTAAATTCACACATTAACAAAGTTGATACTCAATCTAAATTGATTTTCTATTCAAGAGATCAAGGTGAAACAGAAGAATATTATGATCATTTAATATTTGCAACTGATCCTATAACACCCTCAAAACTGATTAAAGATTTTAATAAAAAAATTGAACTTGATTTAACGGGCACTAGTGGAAAAGTAACAGCATTTTTTAGGAACCCTGTAAAATGGAAAGACTCTAATGAATTTCCTGATTCCTTTAGATTTATATTTTCAAATAATAGTCTCAAAGAATTTGAAGAAGCTAGTCAAAATTCTTTAAAAAATACTGGAGATTATTTTCCAGGATTCATTCAGATATATCCAGATGGAAGTGCACAACGAAGTATGAACAACAAAGAGAGTTTTGATAAACTAATACTATTTACTAAGAATCTAAGCTATAATAAAAAAGCTGATGATTTAAATAAAGTTAAGGAGGAAATAGTATCAACTGTATTACCTTACATTGAAAATCCGGAGGATTTAGCTTTCAGTAAGTTTCTTACTCCAAAAGATTTAAATGAAACTTTTTATTTTCCAATGGGTAATATTGATCATACAACGTTAACTGGTAATCAAAATTATAATAAAAGAACTTTTAGTAATAATGCTAAAAACTTTTACTCGTATTATGACTACCAAGATATATATTACTGCGGTGCTGGAAGTTTTCCCTGTGGAAGTGTAGCTGGAACAGCTGGATATATGTGTTCTAAACAGCTTATTAGAAATGATCATTAAATATGATAATTCCTATTATTACATTTATTGGATTATTTTACTTTTCGTATAAATTTAAAATAAAACCATTTTTAACTTTATTATTTGCTTCATTTTTATCTGGGTTTTTTTTAAATATTAGCATTCCTGAAACTCTATACCTAATATATAAAGGATTTTATAATATAGTGATTGTGATTGGGCCAATTATAATTACAGGAACACTTCTTGGAAAATTTTTAAATGAAACAGGAGCTTCAAGAAAAATGGTTAACACTTTTATATCATTCCTTGGAATAAATAATATTCCTATTAGTTTAAATGTAATTGGGTTTATAATATCAATCCCTGTTTTTTGTGATGCGGCGTTCATACTTATGTCTTCTATTGTGAAAGATTTGTCTAGAATTACAAAAAAAAATATCATTTTGCTCTCGGTATGTTTAGCCACAGGCTTATATTCTGCACATGTATTTGTACCTCCAACTCCAGGCCCTATTGTTGCCTCTGCAATAATTGGTGCAGATATTGGACTATTATTTTTAATTGGAATTATCACAGGGGCAATAGTTTCAATTGCAGGATATATATGGATAAAGTTTTTATTTAAAAAAGAATTTGAACTTAATCCAAAAGAGATCAAATCTCATGAGTTTATCTCAGACAGAAGTATTATTTCTTTTTTACCTATAGTTCTTCCGATCCTTCTGATATCAGCTTCCACAATAATTAAATACCCAGGTCTAGAGATTAATCAATTTCAATTTTTGATAATTTTTGAGCTTATTGGAAAACCAGAAATAGCATTATTAATTGGTCTTGCAACGACTTTAATATTTCTTAGAAAAGATAAAATAAAGGAGACACCAAAATGGGTTGTTAAATCTTTAAAGGACTCTTTTGAAATTTTATTAATTACTGGTTCAGGTGGAGCATTAGGGTATATAATCAGAGAGTCAGGGATTATAGACAGTCTAAGTCTAGATGATGTGTCAGGTTTATTAAGTATTCTTTCTGTATTTATTTTAGCTGCAATAATAAAAACAATTCAAGGCTCCTCAACTGTTTCAATAGTTACTACATGTGCCATTACAGCACCACTACTTCAATCAATTGGAATGACTTCAGAATTAGAAAAAGTAATTTTAATAGTCTCAATAGGCTCAGGGGCTATGACAATATCTCACATAAATGATAGCTATTTCTGGGTTGTATCAAAATATTCTAATATAGAAATGAATGATGTTTTAAAATTTTTCTCGACCGCAACTTTGATTCAGGGTTTATTTGGGTTGTTAGTCTCAATTACACTTTATATTTTTTTAACTTAGTCAAATGAAAAAAATATTTATTCTATTAATTAGTGTCTTAGTTTTCTCCTGTACAAATTCAACAAAGGTTGTCTTTTTAGGTGACTCAATCACTAATGCTGGAGTCTATGATACAAATGTTGGAATTCCAAATAATGACGAATTAGTCTACCCTAAGTATACAGGATTCATTACACTTTTATCAAAAAGCGTTGGAGAGAACACAGAGTTAGTTGGCAAAGGAATAGGTGGTGATAAGGTGTCTGATCTTCTTACTAGATATAGAGATGATGTGATTAAATTAAATCCTGATATGGTATTTATATACATTGGTATTAATGATGTTTGGCATAAATATGATTATGGGACTGGAACAGATATTGATCTATATGAAAATGGCTTGAGACAAATAATTAGTGACATAAAAGATAATGGAATCGAAGTAATTCTATGTACGCCAACAGTTATAGGCGAAAATAAAGGCGAGTTTACTTTAGTTAATCAATTTAAAGACATTGAGACAATGGAAATAATGAATGATGATCTGGATGACTACTCAGATGTGATTAGAAAATTATCTGTAGAATTTAGTACTGAACTTATAGACTTGAGAAAAATATTTATGAATTATATCTCAGAAAATAACCCAAATAATAGTCCATCAGGAATTACAACTTATGATGGAGTTCATTTAAATGATCTAGGTAATAAATTAATTGCCGATGAGATGATAAAATTTATTAATTAGCAAGAGTCAATAAGGTGAAAAGGATATTGCTCTATTTATTATTAATATTTTCTGTTGGATGTCAACAGAATTCTTCTAATAATATACTATACTCCTCTGAATTTGATGATATAAAATATTTTGGCAAAGATTCATTCTTATTAGAAGGAACTGATATTCCAGAATCATCAAAAGAAAATATGTACGATAGATTGCCAGCCTCCTATAAAGAAATTGTTCGAGAGCCTGTTTGGGATTTATCAAAAAATTCTGCTGGACTATCCATAAGGTTCCTATCTAATTCATCTGTAATTAGTGCTAAATGGGAACTCCTAAATAACTTTAGCATGGACCATATGCCTGATACCGGCATAAAGGGAATTGATCTATATTTTAAAAATAATAATGAATGGCAATATATTAATACTGGTCGTCCTACAGGATTTAATAATGAATATAGACTTGTTGATAATATGAGTAATGAGCTAAGAGAGTATAAAATATTTCTTCCATTGTATGATGGACTAAAAAAAATTGAAATCGGAATAGATAAATCTAGTTTCATTAAGAAACCTGAAAAGAGTAAAAAAGAACCTATAATTTTTTATGGAACTAGTATAACACAAGGTGCATGTGCATCAAGACCTGGAATGGCTCACACTAATATAATATCTAGAAAGCTTGATCGTAATATTATTAATTTTGGATTTAGCGGTAATGGAAGGATGGAGCAGTCTATATCTAAATTAATATCAGAATCAAATCCTGCTTTCTATGTTATTGAATGTATGCCTAATATGTACCCGCCTGATATGATAACAAGTAATACAATTCCATTAGTTGATTCAATTAGAAGTAAAAACCCTGACACTACAATAATTTTAGTAGATCTCTTTATATCGCCTCTTACTGTTTTAGATAATAATATGAATAAATTATCAGAAGAAATGAATAACTCATTAAGAACTGAATATGAAAAAATGATTAATAATGGATATGAAAATATTATATATCTGGAGAGTAGAAATGCTTTGGGTTCTGATTTTGAAGGAACTGTCGATGCAGTTCATTTTACAGATTTAGGTTTCACAAGATATTCAAACTTTTTAATTGAAAAATTTAAAGAATATAACTTGATAAAGAATTAATTGAATTTATTTACAGGTATTACTAAAATTTATAATTATTTATTAGTCAACTATTTAACAATTTCTTAAACAAATCTTTCTTATTTATATTTTAATATTGCATTAAATAAATGCAATATGAATACTTATATTAGAATATCACTTATATTTTTATCAATAATTACAATTACTTGTTCGAAGGATAGTGATGTTGCAACTGATACATATCAATCTAGTGTATCTCAAAATTCATATAACCCACCATCAACTGCTTCTCCAACAACAACTACAACTGTTACTCAATATAGCTTAACTGTTACAGCTGGAGCTGGTGGATCTGTATCTACCTCAGGTGGTACTTATGATGATGGAGCTTCTGTAAGTATAATTGCAACACCAAATGATGGATATGAATTTTCTGGATGGAATGGTTCAGACTCTTCAAGCTCAACTATTACTATTACAATAAATTCAAATACTACACTAGAAGCTCTTTTTAGTCAAGTTGAAACAACTGAAACAACATCAACTGACACGTCTATCTTTAATGCTGACTTAATAGATTTCAATTATTATCTACACTCAAGTCTTCCTGATGAATGGATAACAGAATTTAACACTATAATGAATAACCTTGAGTCTACAATCCCAGCATATAAAAGGAGTGGCTTCCCTGAATCAATGAATATATATGCCTGGAATAATTCTGTACCAAGCCCTTATACAGATCCAAATGGGAATAGTATGCAGGGAGCTTCAATCTCAGGTAACGGAACTGATTTCTGGATGGTTTTAGAAATCCCTGATGATGAATTTACAAATAATTCAAGCCACAGGTATTCTGTAATAGCACACGAGTATTTCCATGTTTACCAACATAGTATGTCTCCAGCTTTCTCAGTTGGCAGTGATGGCGAGTTTAATAACCCAAATGCTATGGATGTTAAATGGTTAATTGAAGGATCTGCTGCTGCATTTGAGTCGTTATATATCCAAGAAAATTATGGAATTAATTATTTTGAAGAGGGACAAGCATGGGGCGTTGAAGCAGATGTACTATCTGATCCTGCATCATATGAGTTCTACAGCAAGCAAGATAACAACTATGCAAACTCTGTTTTTATGGTACTTGCACTTGTAAAAGAATTGGAGAATGTTGGTTTTTCACCTGAGAAGGCTTTTCAATCAATATTTAAAGTTTTTTGGGAGCAGGATCCAAAAAATTCTGATTGGAAAACTAAGTTTGAAGAAACTTTCACGATAGATATTGATACGTTTTATTCAAGTCTTGCCTCATACTCAACTGATATGAGTTTAATATATCCATCATCTACAATTACAGTTCAGAATATTATTAATGATACTTCAGCAATTTCTGAGGTAAGTGCCGAAACAACATCAACAGAAACAACATCGACTGAAACAACATCAACAGAAACAACATCGACTGAAACAACATCAACAGAAACAACATCGACTGAAACAACCAGTAACACATTTAGTATAACTGTAACAGCTCAAAGTTCTTCAAATTATATATTGTCTGGTTCTGATCAAAATGGAAATGTGTCAGGAAATGATCCATCAATTTCAGCTAAAGTTGGAGATTCCTTTAGTTTTAATGTAAATTCACCTGGACACCCTTTTTATTTAATTGTAGTGTCCAATGGTGGTACAGATTCAAATAATTTAATTGATGGTGTATCTAATAATGGTGCTTCAAGCGGAACTATTTCTTGGACACCAACTGCTGCAGGAACGTATTATTATATATGTGAATACCATCCTTCTATGCTTGGGACGATCACTATAACTGAATAATTAAACTAGTCTCTAAAGCTTTCTAACTCAGAGCTTGTTGGAAGGTATAATGGATGCCTTGGTGTACCATTTAAATTTTTTTTAAAGCACAAAGGGTTGTTAACTATACTTAAAAACTCTCTAGGTTCATTTACTAAATTTCCCCATGCATAAACTATAGTTTTAGACTTTAGCACTAAATCCTTAATAACTTTCAAATTATTCTTTTGAATACTACTCTCGATATTAAGGAATTTAGGGTAAGGTGTTATTTGAGTGAATAAATTTGCAACATAGAATCCTCCATATTTAAATTTTTTGGAAAAAAAAATCAATCTCCTAATTGTTGGATCATCAAACTCATCATCAGCATAAGAAGGGTTCAGCATTATGTAAAGTATTTTAGGTTTATTTAAGTCCCAAATTCTAGAAAGAGAGAATCTTTCTTTTCTATCATTAGATATATCAGCAGATCTAGATATTTTAATCATATTTTAAATATACCTAAAAGTTGAGATTATTTTCTGCAATCTCTTAAAACATCCTTTTCAACTACTCTAAGATATTTCTGCCTCTTCTTATCTGAGACAAATGGGACTGACCAGAACTGCTTTGTATTACTCCAATTTCCACCCCATCCAAAAACAAAAGTAAATACCCCAAGAACAAGTCTAAGTTTAACAGAGTTTAAATACATTGTTTTGACTGGTAAAGCAGGGGCACCATGGGTTAAGTAACACCTAATTTTTTTCTTTTTCAAAAAAGATCTGGGATATGCATATGTTTTAGTAATGTTCACAAACTCATAGGCAAATCCAGGAGTAAATACTTCATCAAAGAACGTTTCCATTTTTGGAGTAAGCCTAAACCACCATACAGGAGATATGAAATAGATTCTATCAGACCATGTAACTAGATCCTTATATTTTTTGACTAAATCTTTTTTATCTCTATGAAGTTTGTCATCATAAAGGTCAATTTTCTTCAAGTTTTGATGATCATATTTACTTAATGTATTGTTGATTGTATTGAAGATCCCATTGTGACAGAAAGATTTTTTATCAGGATGCCCAATAATTACTAAATTATTCAATGGTGTAGGTTAAGATTAGTCAACAAAATTAAATAAATTTGCTCATAATCATACTATGAAAGACTTAATTATTATTGGAGCTGGACCTATTGGACTTGCATGTGGAATTGAAGCGGATAAAAGTAGTTTAGACTACCTAATTATTGATAAGGGAATGTTAGTTAATTCAATCTTTAATTATCCTGTTAATACAACTTTTTTCTCTACTTCTGACAAACTTGAAATTGGAGATATTCCATTTATATCTCATAATGTAAAACCAACCAGAATGGAAGCACTTGAATATTATCGAAGAGTTTGTGACACATGGAAACTTAATTTAAGTCTTTATAATGAAGTAACTGAAATTATTCAAAAAGAAAATCACTTTGAACTTAAAACAAGTGAAGGAATTTTGAATTCAAAAAAGATTATTATTTGTACAGGTTTTTATGATATTCCATACATGCTAAATATTCCCGGAGAAGATAAAGATAAAGTTCTTCATTACTATAATGAATCACATCCATATTATAAAATGGATATTGCTATTGTAGGAGCAGGAAATTCAGCTGTAGATGTTGCACTAGACACTTTCAGAAAAGGAGCTAAAAGTGTAACCATGATAATTAGAGAAAAGGAAATAGGGAAAAATATAAAATATTGGGTAAGACCAGATATAATTAACAGGATTGAGAATAATGAGATTAATGTATTCTATGAATCTGTAATTACTGAAATCAAGGATAAATCAATAATAGTAGACAGTAAATCAAAAGAAATTGAGATAGATAATGATTTTGTATTAGCAATGACAGGATATCAGCCTAATTATGAAATTTTGGAAAATCTTGGAGTTGAAATTCTAAAGGATGAGTTTAGAACTCCATTTTACAATGAGGAGACAATGGAGACAAATGTGAAAGGGGTATTTCTTGCTGGTGTAATTTGTGGAGGGCTTAAAACAAACAAATGGTTTATTGAAAATTCAAGAGACCACTCTGAAAAAATTATTGCTAGTATTCGAAAAAATTAATTCAACTCAATCTTATCAATTTTTAAGATAGTATTAAGCATTACATTGGTTGTTTTCTCAAGCATTTCAAAATTTGTATATTCTTTGGGAGAATGACTTATCCCATCCTTACTTGGAGCAAAGATCATTGCTGTTGGTGCAATCAATGCCATAGTCTGGGCATCATGACCTGCTCCACTTGGCATAAGCATAGAGGTATATCCAAGATCATTCGATACTTCACTAATTAAGTTGATTATTCTTCTATCCATCAATGCAGGATCTCCGGTGGCATCTATTGGGCTAAATGAAAATTTAGTTTTTGTCTCTTGTTCAATAATCTTTGTATTTTCTATAATCTTATTGTAAATCATTGAAATCTTCTTTGAACTTAAATCTCTTAATTCTAAACTTAAATTTACAATCCCTGGTATTACATTCGGGACACCTGGTTCAGCTGAGATTCTACCAACAGTACCAACTTGTGAACCTTCATATGAGTTAACAGTTTCATTAACCATCAATACAAACTTAGAAGCAGCAATCATGGCATCCTGTCTTTGGTTCATAGGTGTTGTTCCTGCGTGGTTACTAAATCCTTTAACAGTTACGTCCCACCATTTAAGACCTACAATTCCCTCAACAATCCCTATATCAGTATTACTACTATAAAGATTACTTCCTTGTTCAATATGCATTTCTATGAAAGCATGGATATCACCCATATTTCTTTTTACCTCATATATCCTATCAACATTTCCACCAAGCCTTTCTACACCTTCTGCATTTGTATATCCTGAAACGGTTACAACATCCAATGTCTGCTGATTGATTTTACCTGCAAGAGCTTTACTTCCAAAAAGCCCCCCCTCTTCATTAGAAAAAACTATAATTTCAAGTGGATGATTTAATGAAATATTTTTTGAATGAACAGTCTGTAAAACTTCAATTGCATGTATTACACCAGCTGTTCCGTCATAATGCCCTCCATTAGGAACAGCATCAATGTGAGAACCAAATAAAATTGGTTTTAAGTTACTTTTGTTTGGATTATAGTGTGCAATAAGGTTACCTGCAAAATCAGTATAAACTTTAGCACCAGTTTTTTCAAGTTTCTTTGAAATATACTCTCTTGCCTGAATTTCAAAATCACTGTATGCCACTCTATCATTTCCTTGATTCTCATTTACTCCAAACTTTTTCAAGTTCTCAAAAAGGTCAATGATTCTATCTTTTTCAACTTTGTAATCCTGAGGATAAACAATTGAGCAGCTTAGCACGAAAATAAATAATAGTTTTTTCATAATTTAAATTTAAGAATTAATTGATTTGGACAATAAGCTATGGAAATGGTGGACACCCTTTTCCATGGTAGGTGAGAATCTACCAGTTGAATAATATCTTGATTTTAGACCTTTATTAACTCCTTCTACAACAAATTCATCTTCTCTTTCAACCTTATCAAGATTTGCTCCTGCTCCTAATTCTAATTTAGATTCATCATATACATAGCTTAAGAAAGAAACTTTGGTTTTGTTCATATTTATTGGCTTGATTATATTAATGGAGATTCCCCATGGATAAACATTAACCATAATATTTGGAAATATCCAATAATAATATGCTGAAATATTCTTATTGTAGTCTTGATGATCTTTGGGAAAATCAAACACAATATCATCTCCATCTTTAGAATAACCTATTTGTAGATTAAAATAGTCATCAATTTCAGTGTCGTACTTTTCGTAATCTAAAACTTCATTCAAATCATTATGAACAAATGGAATATGAAATCCTTCAAGATAATTATCACAATATAAAGCCCAGTGGGAATTTACCATATAATCTTTACTTAAATCTTGACGATATTCAATATGGTCCATTGGTAAGAATGATATTCTTTGATTAATTTTAGAGCAAACAGACTCAAAGTCAAAAGATGGTTCTAAACCAACAAAGATGAAAGGCCCAAGATTGGCAATTGGAAATTCTTTGAGATCATCACAATCCCTAGGAAATTCTTTTGCTAAAGTAAACTCTGGCATAGACTTAAACTTTCCGTCAAGATTAAATTTTCTCCCATGGTACATACATCTCAAATCTCTGACATTACCCTTATTATTAATGATAATATTAGCTCTGTGAGTACAAACATTTGAAAGACAACTTATTTTTTCATCTTCATCTTTAACAAGCAGTAATGGCTCCTCAACATAGTTTTTGATAAATTCAAATGGGTAAGTATTTATGTTAATGGGTAAAATAGATTTATGACCTACAAATTGCCATGATTTTAAAAATACTTTTTCTTTAAGTTCTTCAAAATATGAGTTACTTCTATAAAATATAGCAGGGAGAGTTTCTGCTTTTTCTATGTCCGGATTAACATAAATCTTTGTCATAGAGACTTTAATTTAAATTAGTTAAAAGAATATTAAAAATATGAAATTATGTTCTAATACTAAATATACACATTAGATTTGCGAATCTTAAATTATGGAAAGAAGAAAGTTTTTACAAAATACTTGTCCAACAGTTACCTTTGCTTTTTTTGGGCTATCATATATTCAAGCTTGTTCAAAGTCTGACGATGAGTCATCTTCCTATAGTTCTAATAATTTAAACATTGTTCCGGATAATACTAGTAGCGGTAATGCAACTGGGGGTGGTACTCAAACTAGCAGTGGAATTGTATCAAGCGGTAATAACATTACAATTGACCTAACAAATTCTAACTTTAGTAGTCTTTCTAGTCCAGGTGATTTTATAAATCTTACCTCTGTTGGTGTCTTACTCTTAAAAATATCTAACACAGAATTTAGAGCCTTTGATAACTGTTGTCCTCATAGTGGGACCAAAAATGATTGGTCATATTCAAACCAAGAGTTTACATGCGGATCACATGGTAACAAGTTTGGGATCGATGGAAATAATATTGTAAATTGTAGTTCAGCTGCTACATCAGGAGATTTGAAAACTTATTCAACCTCTCTTGCTGGAGATAGCTTAACTATAACTACAAGCTAAAATGCTTCAGATTAAGAAAAAAATTTTATTAAGCTTATTGGCTTTGATCTTAAGTATTAATTGTTTTGCTCAAGATTTTACTGAAGAATTTCAAAACCTTATCAATACTGAGAAACCAAGTCTTCTCCCTGAAAAAATGTTAATCACTCAAAGAATTCTTTGGGGAGAAAAAGGTTTATTTAGAAAGACTGGCATTGCCAAGCTAAGTATTGAAAATAGAGAAAAAGAACTTATTGTTAGAGAAAAAATGTTAAAGGCACATCAAATTATTGGATATGTAACTTTTGCTGGGATGATATACCAAGGGATATTAGGAGGCAAAATGTACAATGGTGATTATAGTGTATATGATACACACAAAACACTTGGAAAAATTGTAACTACCGCATATTTTACAGGGGCTGGTTTATCTTTATTCACTCCCCCTCCTCTTGTAAGTAGAGAGAAAGAAGGCCTTAACAATATAAAACTTCACAAAATATTTGCAAACATTCATGTACCAGCTATGATAATCACAAATATTTACGCTGATAAACAGCATGAAGCTGATAAATATAGAGAGATTCATAAAGTCTCTGCTTATACTGCATTTGCAAGTTATTCTTTTGCAATGATTTCTATAATACTAGACTTCTAATGAGATTACTTGCTTTTATATTGCTTCTAACGTCGAGTAATTTAATCTCCCAAGAAATCAAAAAAGTTGATTCTGAAAGATCTTCTATAAGTTATACTGGTAAACATTTTTTACATAAATGGTCAGCTGTAAATAAAAATATATCAGGACTAATTCAGATAGAAGATGAATCTATTTCTAATATTGGTATTGTAGCTAAAGTTAGTGACTTTAAAAGTGGCAATTCTAGTTTGGATAGTAATTCATTTAGAGTTCTTGATGCACTTCAATTTCCAAATGTTATTTTTAAATCTACATCTGTTAGTAAAGAGAAAGAACAAATACTAATTGAGGGAGTAATGAATTTTCATGGAATCGAAAAAGACTTTAAGATATTAGCTGAAGTCATTAAACTTGATGGAGTAACAAAGTTGTTTGGAAAATTCAGTGTTTCCTTAACTGAATTTTTAGTTGAACGTCCATCATTACTTACAAGAAAAATTGATGATAAAATCAATTTAGAATTTGATTTATACTTTAATTAGATAAGGTTCTAATTTTAATCTATTATATTTCTAACCTTCATCCACTCATGGACAATTTTAGGCCATGATTCAATTGACCCTCTACCATTACCTAGACCATATCCATGTCCTCCATCTTCCCAAATATGAAGTGCAGCAGGTATATTGTTTTTTCGCAATGCAGAATAGTAACTTATGCTATTTTCCGGTGGTGTACCCTCATCATTATTAGAGTGAATAAGAATTGTTGGAGGTGTTGTATTATCTACAAAAAGATCATTTGAATATTTTTTGATTATATCTGGATTAGGATTTTTACCAAACAAGCTATTAAATGTCCAAGTCTTAGAATCTAGACTCATTGTAATTACTGGATAAACAAGAACTGCAAAGTTGGGTTTGTTTATATTCAATGTACCTTTTGTTGAAATAGTAGATGCAAGATGACCCCCTGCAGAGAATCCAATTACACCGACGTTAGTACTATCTATTTTCCATTTTGATGAGTTTTCTCTAATTAATTCAATAGCTCTAAATGCATCTTGGGTTGCAACTATTTGTTTACATGACCCAGAATAATTATTTGGAAGTCTATGCTTTAACATAAAGGCATCTATACCTATGCTATTTAACCATTTTGCTATTGATATACCTTCATTTGTAATGCTAAGAAAAGTATATCCACCGCCAGGAATAACTAGGACTGCAGGTTTATTACTTTCTTGATTTTCAGAAGGATAATACCATATTTCAGGTGATTTAATTTCATATATATATGTGCTGCCTCCTTCTTCTACAATTCTGTCTTTTTTATCAAGATCACAATCTAGAGCAGAATTATATAATGGAATAATTTGTTGAGCAAATATGATGTCTGAAATAAAAAAGAGAAAAATAGAAATCGGAATGACACATTTTTTACTCATGAATACAATTTATAAAATATATATTATATTTAATACCTAACTAATAAATCAATTTAAAAATGAAAAATTTTTTATTACTATTAACACTATTTGTCTTTGGTTCACTCTCAGCTCAAATAGCTGTTTTCCATCCAGTTCAAGTACCTGGAGATCAAGTGGAAGCATTTGAAAAAATTCAAACTGAATATGTACAAAAAATTGCACAGGATGCTGTCGATAAAGGCAACCTTGGTGCATGGGCACTTTTAAAAGCATTTAATACTACTGAAGATGACTATAATTACCTTTGGGTTCACTTTTATCAAGATGTAGATCAAGTTGTAGATAAGTTCAATTGGTGGGCTAATTCTGAGGAGGTTTTAGGTATCAAGCCAGATATCCTTTATGGAGATATTGATGCTAAGGCAGACAGAAGGTATTTCTACAAAATGGAGATGGCAATACCAAATTCAGCACAAGGTAAATGGGTTATTCTAAACTTTGGTAATCCAGATAATGTTAGTCAATTTTTAAAAGACTCAGAGAAAATTGTTATGCCTCATTTTGAGAAAATGCTAAATAAATCTGGTCTTCTAGGCTGGGGTGTTGCAACTAAAATAACTCCACAAGGTAAAAACTCCCAAGGTGGTGATTATGCAACAGCTATGACATATGATGTCTATGACAATTTAAAAAATGTAATGTTACATATGGCTGGAAGTGCAGCAATTGAAGGCTTACCTATTGAGAAAATCTCTCCTGCTAACTTTTCAATTAGAGGTATATTTAGTGTTGTTACAGGAACAGAATAATTAACTTAAATGAAAAATATATTATACACATTTATAGCTCTATTTTTCTCAATTTCATTAAACGCACAATTTTACTGGACTAGTGAACATGTTGTGTTAAATGAAGGAATGGAAGAAGAATATGAGAAGTTTGAGGCATTTTGGGGTATTGCTAAAGAAAAAGCAATAGCTGATGGTGTTCAAGCCGGGTGGTCAATCTGGAAGGTTGACCCAAGTAGTAACGATGATAATCCGTGGGCAGATTACATAATTGTAAATATCTATCAATCTAAAGAGCAAATGGAAGCTAATGTTGATTGGATGCAAATTATTCAAGATGCACATAAAGGAAAAACCAAAAGATCTACAATAAAGAAGTACATAAAAGAAAGTACGGAAAATAAATATAGAGCAAGCTCTAGATCTTATACTATGCAAAGTATTTCTAATCTTTCTGAAGAAGGATTAGATCCTGAGGCAACAGTTAATGCTACATATATAGGTATGGAAGCATTAAATGATGACTATGTTGAATTTGAAAAACAATATTTCAGAGAACAACACAAAGGAAATAAGTACTGGTGGGATTTATCAGAAATAATTGACAGTTCTGATAATGCATATAAATCTATTACACACACTATTTTTGAAATCAATAAAGAAAATAATTCTAACTCGGAAGGGACTGAACAATCTTTTACTGATCAAATGATGTGGAAATATGGTATGGCCTCTCGTGAGATGCATGGATGGTTGCAGCTTACATTTGTCATGGGAAAATAATTAACTTAAATCAATTTAAAAATGAAAAAAATAATTTTAACACTAATACTTAGTTTTGCAATTATAAGTTGTGAGACTCCAACTCAAGCTAACTCAGATTATCCAATTGTAATAGATGAGACTGAATTAGTTGAGTTAGTAAATAGCCAATATGAGGCTATGAATTCTGGAAATATTGAGTCTGTAATGGATCTTTACTCAGATACTGCAATGTGGTCATTCCCAAATGGGGTAAACATGGAAGGAAAAGATCAAATTAAAGCAATGCTTGAAACAACAACAGGTATTTGGCAGATTTCTTCTGGCGAGGATACAAACTATATTGCTATGAAAGGAACTGACACAGATGAAAATGGAGAAGAATTTGATTTTCATATTCTTTTAAGTTGGGGACCTCAAACATTTGCAAATGATGAGACTTCAATAACAGTTCCATATCACAATGCAACATTTTTTGTTGGAGAAGATAAAAAAATACAGTGGACTGGTGCTTTTTATGATAGAACAAAGTTTGTTGAGGCATATGATGAAGATCCAATAAAATAATTTAAGTATTATTTTGATAAAATAAACCCCTGAAGATCAGGGGTTTTTTTATTTTTGAGAATATTTAAAAACAAATTATGAGAAAACTAGCTTTATTATTAATGATTTTATTTGCTTCTTGTGAAGCTCCTACCAATGGAGTAAGCGAAGCAGATTCAACAACATTTGAAAAAAATGTTGAAACTCTTAAAAACAATTTTATTAAAGGTTATGAAGAAGGAGACTATGATAGAGTAATATCAGTATTTGCTGATTCTATAAGATGGCATGGCCCTGGGGTTAACGCTGAAATGCTTGAAGGGATTGACATTTTAAAAGAAAATGTTTCTTTCTGGATGAGTAATTTTGAAAATATTTCATTCACTGAAGGTGGAGGGCTTCCTGGAACTGATGTTGGTTTTTGGGGAGGTAACACTTATCCTGTAGCTGAGGCTATGTCCGGACCAAATAATGTAAGAATGTATGGTACATGGGATATTACTAATTCAACTACGGGCAAAGAAGTAACATTTAAACATTACTTAGTATTAAACTTTAATGAAGATGGACAAGTCCATACAGTTACTGAATATGCTGATGTTGGGGGGATACTAACCACTTTTAATGAATAATTGTTAATAATTATTTTGATTGATCATAGCCAATAAAGTTAAATCTTAATAGATTTACTTGTTCGTTAAGCGAACATAAATTGGTTTATGGTTAATTAAAAGCCCTCAAGACTTAACTTGAGGGCTTTTTTATTTTGTCAAAGTGACAAGTCTAAGACTATTAACCAATTATTTAGACATGGTTCAATTTAAGGAATATATATATCCATAGTTAATAATCTAAAGAAGAGTTATTTACAGTTTCTTAACAATTATTCATCAGAGTCCCCTCTAATTGCAAATTGATTTAAGGTAATAATCTTGCCATCAACTACATAATAGCTTTCATGATGTAAATCTGTGTATTCTTCACTATTCTCTGTAGCTGAGTAATTAACTGAAAACCCCGCTTGTACATGTTCACCACCTACAGCTGGATCAAGGTCAACAGAAAATGCGTAATTATATGACCATGTAGGAAAGTCTTGAGAGCTTAATGATTCAATAAAAGAATCAAAGGTATTTGTATAAGTGCCATCAGGTTGAATGACTTCAACTGAGTCAGCAAAATATTGTCTCATTCCTTCATAGTCTTGGTTTGTCCATAATTCATCAACAGTTGACACAATGTCAATAGCGTCTTGTGTACCAAGATGCCATTTAGTATCAGAATTTTCACCGGTAACGAAACCAATAGATCTTTCTGTCATGTTAGATTCACATCCAACTATAAAAATAGCAGTTGTAAAAAGTATTGTAAAAATTGAATTTTT
>CACJMJ010000005.1 GCA_902594485.1 uncultured Bacteroidota bacterium | reverse complement strand
ACTCCATACAATCTAAAGTAGTAATTCTAGGTGCATCATCATGTAGTAGTGCAAGAATCTTACTAAACTCTAAGAGTAATGTGCACCCAAATGGACTTGGAAATAGTAGCGGTTTAATTGGAAAATATCTACAAGATACTGTAGGGACATCAAAACAGATATTTGTCCCACAGTTAATGAATAGGAAAACTTATAATGAGGATGGGGTTGGTGGTGCTCATGTATATACTCCATGGTGGCTCCATGATAAAAAACTAGATTTTCCAATTGGATATCATATAGAAACATCATACAGAAATTTAGGGATGCCACAGTTTGGAATTGGTGGTTATATACCTAATGATTTTAATAAGTTTTTTGGATTAAGAGTTGGTGGTTACGGAGAACAGATTAGAAAGGATGTTAAAAAATATTGGGGTTCAACAATTTCTCTCGAATCAAGAGGTGGAGCTATTCCTGACATTAATAACTATTGTGAAATAGATGTAAATAAAAAGGACAAGTATGGAATTCCCGTATTAAAATTTAATTATAACTGGGCTGATACGGAATATAATCAGGCTAAACATGCACAAGATATCTATGAAGAATTAGCTTATAATATGAATGGTATAATGATAGGGGATAAACCTGGTAAAGAACAGAATTATGGAATTTCTACCCCTGGATCAATTATTCATGAGGTTGGAACAACCAGAATGGGAGATAATCCTAACACATCAGTTGTAAATAAATATGAACGTCTTCATGATGTTGATAATGTCTATGTTGTTGATGCTGGTCCTTTTGTATTCAAAGGTGATAAAAATCCAACATGGACAATAATGGCATTAGCATGGCGTACATCTGAACATATTATTTCAGAACTAAAAAAACAAAATATTTAATGAAAAGAAGGGATAGTATTAAAACAATTATTTTGAGTAGCATAGGTGCATCATTAACATTAGAAGGTTGCATCTCTCCATTGAATGAAAATATTTCAGAAAAAATATGGGAATATAGATATGGTAGAACTCCTTTTGAGAAAGAAAGAGATAATAAGTTTCTTAATGCTCAATTTTTCAACAAGTCAGAGTTAATAACAATTTCAAGATTAGCTAATATTATTATTCCTCCGAATGAATTTGGAAATATTAATGATGCTGGTGTTGTTGAAATGATTGAGTTTATTGCAAAAGATTGGAGTACTCCTGCGCATAATAATTATGGAGAAAATGTTCTGAGAAAAGGTATAGTAGTTCTAGATAACCTATTTAAAAATAAATTTAATAAAAAATTAAGTGAGTGTTCAGATGATGAAATCAAGTCAATCTTTGATATTATTTCATACAATGATAATATTGAAGAAGATCTAAAGGAAGCCTCAAGCTCCTTTGCTACATTCAGATACATGGTTGTAACTGGATGGTTTACATCAGAGGTTGGAATGCGTGATCTTGGATACAAGGGCAACATACCTAATGTATGGGATGGAGTCCCTGAAGATGTCCTTAAAGATCATGATGTATCATATGATAAAGAATGGATTGCAAAGTGTGTTGACCAGTCCAAAAGAAATGAAACTGCTGTTTGGGATGATGATGGGAATCTTCTTACCTGATAAAATAATAAACCTGTATTAGAGTGAGTATTGCGTAAACTCCTAAAAACAGGATTAAGGCTAATTAAACATTCAAGGATCTATTCAGGATAGCTTGCTTTAGCATTTAAACTCACCTTTCTTAATTAATACTCGTTGAGTTTACCAAGAATCACTAATACAGGTTGAAGTAAATTTAAGAATTTAAATGGATTTATCAATATCATCAATAATTTTTAATATGAGTTTTTCAACTTCACCCTCAGAATCACTTGATTTTGTCTTATTTTGTAAGTTTTTAGCTGCAAATTGTATACAGCTCATAGCCAAAAGGTCTTGTTTGTCCCTTACTGAATAATTTTCTTCTAAATTTTTGATTGTTTTCTCAATAATCTTTGCTGCTTCTCGAAAATAGAACTCTTGAGATCTTTGGATTGTAAGAGGATAAATCCTATCACCAATATTCAATTTAATTTTAATATTCTCCTCCATAATATTCATATAGATATTCTGTCAATGCAGTAATCTATCTCCTTAATTAAATAATCAATTTTATTTTTAAAATATTGTTTATCACTATCATCAACATTTATGGCTGATACAATTTTAAGTTGTTTCTCTTTTGCCTGTATACTCTTAATTTTAGTTTCAAGATCTTTATTAACTTTCACTAAATAATCATTTTTTGATTCAAGTGACTCATTCAACACTTTAGTTTCATCTAACTTATTTAAAAGAAGACTAATTTTTTCTTGAAGGGTTTTTAGATAATCCAATTGTATTTAATTTAATAATTTCAATTTATAAAAATCTTAAGTTAAATTTGAAATCAGATGAAATTATTTCTTAGAATTTTATTTACATCATTTTTTATTTTAAACTATGACCAAGTCATAAGTCAGGAGTTAGATTTCCATTCTCCAATTGATGCACCGTTTGATCTTTCAGGAACATTTGGAGAGTATAGGTCAAGGTTTCATACTGGGATTGACTTTAAGAGTAGAGGGGTTCAAGGTCAAAATATTTTTAGTATTGAAGAAGGATATATTTCAAGAATTGAGGTTAATAATTACGGGTATGGAAAAGTAGTATACATTGACCATCCAAATGGATATACTTCAGTTTATGCACACTTGAAAGATTTTAGCTTTGAGTTAGATAAGTTTGTAAGAGGTGAACAATATAGATTAAGACAAAGCACAATTAAAAAATTTCCAAAAAAAGGAGAGCTAAAGGTTGAAAAAGGGCAATTAATTGGTTACTCAGGAAATACAGGTGGATCATTTGGACCACACCTTCATTTTGAAATACGAGATACTGATACTCAAGATGCACTTAATCCTTTAATGTTTAATTATAAATATCTAGATAAAGAAAGACCTATTATAAGGGGGTTATATCTAATAGATGAAGATAACACACTAGTAAGTAGCTTACCCTTAAGGAAAGAGATTAAAAAACTAAATGACTCAACTTATACAACTAATGATATTGAGTTTAGTAAAAAGACAGGACTTGGAATTGATATTTATGATATACAATACAAGAATTTATTTAACCAAAATGGAGTATACAAAGTAGATTTGCTAATTGATTCTGTATTAGTTTATTCATTTAAAATGGATAGAATAAAATTTAGTCAAAATCATTACAGAAAGATCATGTATGATTACATGTCTGCTATTAAGAATAAGAAAAAAGTTTTAAAAGTTTATACGCCTCAAAATGCAGATTTGTCTTTTCTTAGAAATAATAATTTCAATGGCATATTAGATCCATCAAAATATTTGAATAATTATGTATCTATTAGAGTTTCAGATTGGAATAACAACTCAGCTTATTTAAACTTTAGAATTAAGGGAACTGATAGTAAAGATAAAATTTCATCCTATGATGGAATAGAAATATTAACTAATCAGAATTATGAAATAAATAAAAATTCTTCAGTAATAGAGATAAGAAAAAACACATTCTATAATGACCTTTTATTGGATATATTATATTCAGGAGATACACTTGATCTAGGAGAAGATAAAGATCCATTTAGATCATCTATGACTATTAAGTTACCTCAATCAATATCAGATACATTAGAGTTAAGACAATCATTTATTGGAAGAATAAAAGATAGAAAGATAACATATATAAATTCTAAAAAAGATGACTCATACATTTATGCTAACATTTCATCTTTAGGAAAATATATTATATCAAGAGACACAATTAAACCAGAGATAAAACCAATTAATTTTAAACAAAATTCAAATATCTCTGACAGATCTTCAATTAGATTGAGACTTAAAGATGATGTCTCAGGTATTAAAAGTTATAATGCTTTTTTAAATGGGAAATGGGCACTATTTGAGTATGATCCAAAATCAAATTTAATTTTTCATAAGATATCAGATAATATTATAAGTGAAGGTGAAAATATTCTACTTATTAATTATGAAGATGGTGTTGAAAATAAAGGAGTATACAAAGCAACTATATACTATTAAGAATTAATAAATTCTTTAAGTGTATTAATAAGGTAATCAACTTCATCTATTTTGTTATTATGAGAGAAAGAGAACCTTACTGATGGAAACTTTTTTTGATCATCACTTTGAATTTCACTGAGAACATGGGAGCCTTCTGAACTACCTGATTGACAAGCACTACCCTTAGAACAGGCTATACCTTTTAAGTCTAGGTTAAAATCAAGCATGGCAGCTTTGTCATTAGATATAGGAAAACAAACATTCAAAATAGTATATGTGCTTTTCTTGATATTTCCAGATTCTCCATTAAAATGTATCTCAGGAAATAATTTTCTCAAGCCATCTATCAAGTATTCTTTTATTGATAAAACATATTTAGCCTCTTGTTCCATATTTTTATCTGCAATTTCAAGAGCCTTCGTCATTCCTACAATATTATGGACAGACTCAGTCCCAGCTCGAAGACCTCTTTCTTGAGGACCACCACAAATAAATGATTTTATTTTGGTTGATTTATTAATATAGGTAAACCCTACACCTTTAGGGCCATGAAATTTATGGCCTGCAGATGTTAAAAAATCAATATTGATAGATTTTAAATCAATTTTATAATGACCTACAGCCTGAACTGCATCCGTATGAAAAAGTGAATTATACTTTTGACATAAATCTGACACACTATTAATGTCAAGAATATTACCAATCTCATTATTTATGAACATCAAGGTTACTAATTTAGACTCATCATTTAACCTCAATAGATATTCTAGATTATCAATATCTACATTTCCGTTTTCAGTTAATTTTACATAGTGGACATTCACGCCTTGCAATTCAAGTTCATCTAGAGTATGAGTAATTGCATGATGTTCAATTTTTGAAGAAATAATGTGCTTTACGCCTAAATCTTTTACGGCACATTTTAAAATTGAATTATCAGACTCTGTTCCACCAGAGTTAAAGATTATTTCACCGGGATCACAGTTTATAATTTTTGCAATAGATTTTCTTGATGTCTCAATATATGACTTTGCTGATCTTCCAAAAGAATGAGTCGATGATGGATTTCCAAAACAATCCTTTAAAACATTAGAGATATCATCGATTACTTCGTCTCTTACCTTTGTTGTGGCTGCATTATCAAAGTAGACATTCATTTATTTAGGCTCAAATTCTTTTATTGTTGAGGTAATTATATCAATGCAATCATATAATTGATCCTTAGTCATAACTAAAGGAGGAGCAAACCTTATAACATTTCCTTGAGTAGGCTTAGCTAAGAGACCATTATCACGTAATCTTAGACAAATATTCCAAGCAGTTTTACTTTCAGGAGAATCATTAATTACAATAGCATTTAACAAGCCTTTTCCTCTCACAAGACTAACAATATTACTATTAGTGATATATTTATTCATCTCATCTCTGAATATTTCCCCTAATAATCTTGCGTTTTGGGAAAGATTTTCTTCTATGATTATCTCCAAAGCTTTTTTTGCAATACTAGCAGCAAAAGGATTTCCACCAAATGTGCTTCCATGTTGACCAGGCTGGATTACTTCCATTATATTTGAGTCGCACAGAACAGCAGATATGGGGTAAGTACCTCCACTCAATGCTTTAGCTAATATTAAAATATCTGGTCTTACATAAGACGATTGCTGTTCACATGAAGAGCTACAATTACAATTACCGCAGGAAGCAAGAAGTGAGCCTGTTCTACCTAGTCCAGTTTGAATTTCATCAGCAATCATTAAAACATTATGCTGTGAACATAAATGTCTTACCTTTTTCAAATAGTCAGAATCTGGAACATTTACACCAGCTTCACCCTGTATAGGTTCGACAAGGAAAGCAACAATGTTTGTATCTTTTTTTAGCTCATTCTCTAATGCTTGAGCATCTCCATGAGGAATGTGAATAAAGCCTGGAGTATGAGGACCAAAAAAATCTTTTGAACCAGGATCAGTTGAAAAAGAAATCACAGTTGTAGTTCTTCCATGAAAGTTATTATTGCAAACAATAATTTTAGCTTGATTTTCATCAACATTTTTCTTTAAATATCCCCACTTTCTTGAAAGTTTAATAGATGTTTCAACACCTTCAGCACCAGTATTCATTGGAAGAAGTTGATCAAATCCAAATAGTTTTGTAGCATATTTCATATACTCACCCAATTTATTATTATGAAAAGCTCTTGATGTTAGAGTTAGCGTTTCAGCTTGATTTTTAATTAAATCAACAAGCTTTGGGTGACAATGACCCTGATTTACAGCAGAGTATGCTGATAAAAAATCGTAATATTTTTTTCCGTTTACGTCCCACATAAAAACACCCTCCCCTTTTTCGAGTACAACAGGCAATGGATGATAATCGTGGGCACCATAATTTTTTTCTAAATCTAAATGAAATTTGGCTAAATCTTTTGAAGTTTTTGTTGTCAATATTAAAGTGTAATGATTTGTTATAAATATAGTAATTTTGAAGATATTTAAAGTAATGATCAAATACCTTCATTTTTTAGTTTTAACATTATTTTTTTTAAGTTGTGAAAAAGATGATATATGTATTGAAGGTTCGGAAAATACCAATAGAATTACTATTGGATTTATTGATAATGAAAGTAAAAATCTAACTGGAATTAGTTTAAGTTCTATAAAAGGAATTAATAATGATTCAATCATTGAATCATTCTCTGGAAATGAACTTAAATTACCCCTAATGGTAAATTCTAATGAAACTAAATATATTTTAGAGCAAAATAAGGTTAAAGATACTTTGATAATATTCCATCAAACGAATCATTTATATTTAAATAGATCATGTGGATTTAAATCAAATTTTTTAATAAAATCAGACACTGAAATCATAAAAGAATCAGGATGGATTCGAGAAATTTCAATTGTACAAGATTCAATTTTTAATGAAGAAAAGACAAACATATTTATTCATTATTAGTCTTATTATACCATCATCAATGGTATTCTCACAAGCAGAAAGTGAGCTAAATGATAGTCTAACTACTAAAAATAAAATACTGAATATCAATAAGATAAGATTTGGTTTTGATATTTTTAAACCTATTAAGTCATCATCTGAGGGAGACAATTTAAATTATGAAATTGTTGGTGATTTACAGATTACTGACAATTTATATCTAGCAGCTGAATATGGATTAATAGATAGACTAATAGAAGATGAGAATATCAATTTTAATTCTAATGGTAGCTTCCTACGTTTTGGTCTTGACTATAACATGTTTAAGAATTGGGTTGGAATGGATAATGCAATTTTTATAGGTTTGAGATATGGGTCTTCTAATTTTTCAAATAAAATCATTAGTTACAATGTTAGAAACAGTGATGCGTATTTTTCAAACTTTGTAGACAATAATTATCAAACTATTGATCATTCAAATTTAAACGGGAATTGGTTAGAGATTGTAGCTGGTGTTAAAGTTGAAACTTTTAATAATGTTTATTTAGGATTTAGTCTAAGGTTAAATAAATTATTATCAACGAAAAAGCCAGAAAACTTTGATAACCTTTTTATACCAGGTTTTAACAAAGTAACAGATGAAAACACTTTTGGAAGTGGATTCAACTATACATTAACCTACTCTATCCCACTTGGAAAGAAAAAATAAAGATTCTTTTAAATCCAGAATCCATAATACAATATAACACCACAGAGTATAGTTACTATAACTACAAACAAGATTCCTAATAAGTTTGACTCTTTCTTTTTCATACCTGAAATATAAGAAAAATTAAAAAATGGGTATAAAAAAACCCTTCAAAAAAAGGGTTGTTTTATAAGATAAAGGCGGCGACATACTCTCCCACAAAATTGCAGTACCATCTGCGCTGATAGGCTTAACTTCTCTGTTCGGGATGGGAAGAGGTGAGCCCTATCGCTATAACCACCTTAAAATTTTAATAAGGTCATATAACATTTGAAAATATCGAAGTTAACAATCAAGAAAGTGTGTTACAATAGACTTACGGGTAATTAGTATCACTCAGCTTTGACATTACTGCCTTTACACTTGTGACCTATCAACGTTGTAGTCTCCAACGACCCTTAAAAGAAATCTCATCTTGAGGTAGGTTTCGCACTTAGATGCTTTCAGTGCTTATCCTTTCCCGACATAGCTACCCGGCGATGCTACTGGCGTAACAACCGGTACACTAGAGGTCAGTCCATCTCGGTCCTCTCGTACTGAAGACAGATCCTCTCAAATTTCTAACGCCCACCACAGATAGAGACCGAACTGTCTCACGACGTTCTGAACCCAGCTCGCGTGCCACTTTAATGGGCGAACAGCCCAACCCTTGGAACCTTCTCCAGCTCCAGGATGTGACGAGCCGACATCGAGGTGCCAAACCCCCCCGTCGATTTGAGCTCTTGGGGGAGATCAGCCTGTTATCCCCGGCGTACCTTTTATCCTTTGAGCACTGGCCCTTCCATGCGGAACCAGTGGATCACTATGCTCTTGTTTCCAACCTGATCGACTTGTCAGTCTCTCAGTCAAGCACCCTTATGCCATTGCACTCTACACACGGTTACCAAGCGTGTTGAGGGTACCTTTAGAAGCCTCCGTTACTCTTTTGGAGGCGACCACCCCAGTCAAACTACCCACCACGCACTGTCCCCTAAAAAGGGTTAGATATCAGAGAAGCAAAGGGTGGTATTTCAACAACGACTCATAAACGCCTGGCGACGCTTAATCAAAGTCTCCCACCTATCCTACACATTACTTATCCAATATCAATACGAAGCTATAGTAAAGGTGCACGGGGTCTTTTCGTCCCGTGGCGGGTAAGCGGCATCTTCACCGCTACTACAATTTCACCGAGCTCATGGCTGAGACAGTGTCCAAATCGTTACACCATTCGTGCAGGTCGGAACTTACCCGACAAGGAATTTCGCTACCTTAGGACCGTTATAGTTACGGCCGCCGTTTACTGGGGCTTCATTTCAATGCTTCGCATAAATGCTAACATCTCCACTTAACCTTCCAGCACCGGGCAGGTGTCAGACCCTATACATCGTCTTTCGACTTAGCAGAGTCCTGTGTTTTTGATAAACAGTCGCTTGGACCTTTTCACTGCGGCCTACTAAAAGTAGGCGACCCTTTTCCCGAAGTTACGGGTCAAATTTGCCTAGTTCCTTAGCCATGAATCTCTCGAGCTCCTTAGAATCCTCATCCCAACTACCTGTGTCGGTTTACAGTACAGGCTGCTTAACTTGTTTTTCTTGGAAAAAGGTCCGCCATATTATCACCTCATCCGAAGAATCGGTGTACTATCATCACCTTAACAGTGATTTCAACGTACTATTCCGTCAGTACGCAATGACATTGCTTTTCCGTCACTTTTGTTGTTAAGCAGGTACCAGAATATTAACTGGTTGTCCATCCACTACCCCATTTGGGTTCGCGTTAGGTCCTGACTAACCCTCAGCTGATTAGCATAGCTGAGGAAACCTGAGTTTTTCGGAGGGGGTGTTTCTCGCACCCCTAATCGTTACTTATGCCTACATTTTCGTTTCTATACACTCCAGTAAACCTCACAGTTTACCTTCAACGTAGAATAGAATGCTCCCCTACCCAATATAAATATTGCCATAGTTTCGGTGATATACTTATGCCCGATTATTATCCATGCTCGACCGCTCGACTAGTGAGCTGTTACGCACTCTTTAAATGAATGGCTGCTTCCAAGCCAACATCCTAGCTGTCTGGGCAGTCAAACCTCGTTTATTCAACTTAGTATATACTTAGGGACCTTAACTGATGGTCTGGGTTGTTTCCCTCTCGGACATGGACCTTAGCACCCATGCCCTCACTGCTAAAAAACATTTCATAGCATTCGGAGTTTGTCAGGAATTGGTAGGTGGTGAAACCCCCGCATCCAATCAGTAGCTCTACCTCTATGAAACTTATTTTAACGCTGCACCTAAATGCATTTCGGGGAGTACGAGCTATTTCCTAGTTTGATTGGCCTTTCACCCCTATCCACAGGTCATCCCAAGACTTTTCAACGTCAACGGGTTCGGTCCTCCACTGTATGTTACTACAGCTTCAACCTGCCCATGGATAGATCACTAGGTTTCGCGTCTACCACTGCTAACTAAACGCCCTATTCAGACTCGCTTTCGCTTCGGTTGCTCCGCTTAACGGATTAGCCATGCTAGCAAAGGTAACTCGTAGGCTCATTATGCAAAAGGCACGCCGTCACACATTAATTGTGCTCCGACCGCTTGTAAGCGTAAGGTTTCAGGATCTATTTCACTCCCTTATTCAGGGTTCTTTTAACCTTTCCCTCACGGTACTAGTTCACTATCGGTCTCTCAGGAGTATTTAGCCTTACCGGATGGTCCCGGCAGTTTCATACAAGGTTTCACGTGCCCCGTACTACTCAGGATACCTCTATTAATAACATCAATTACCTATACAGGACTATCACCTTCTATGGTTTTACTTTCCAGTAAATTCTAGTTCTATTAGCATTAAATGTTGAGGTCCTACAACCCCTATATTGCCGTAACAACATAGGTTTGGGCTGTTCCACGTTCGCTCGCCACTACTAGCGGAATCACTTTTGTTTTCTATTCCTCTGGTTACTTAGATGTTTCAGTTCACCAGGTTTGCTCACTTTACAGTGTGACATATCTTCAATATGCCGGGTTGCCCCATTCGGAAATCTGCGGATCAAAGTGTTTGTGCCACTCCCCACAGCTTATCGCAGCTTATCACGTCCTTCATCGCCTCTGAGAGCCAAGGCATTCCCCTTACGCTCTTAATTAGCCTATTGTAACTTATTAAAAAGTTACAAGTAACTCTTAACTCTTTCTTAAATTGTAAAATTATGTGGTATTTAATAATAACAGTATTAAATACCTATTTACGTTAACTCTGTACAATCTCAAAAAACTATTAAATTGGATAACTGAATAATTTATGAATTGTACTTGATATTTTCAATATGTCAATGAACTCTTATTCTTAATTTACATTAAGAAGTTGTGGAGAATATCGGAGTCGAACCGATGACCTCCTGCGTGCAAGGCAGGCGCTCTAGCCAGCTGAGCTAATCCCCCTTTTTTCCGAATTGGAATTTAGTAGTCTCGGGCAGACTCGAACTGCCGACCTCTACATTATCAGTGTAGCGCTCTAACCGGCTGAGCTACGAGACTCTATTCGAGATTCTATTTTAAGGGTTATTATAAAAAATGACAGCAAGCAAACGCAAAGGATTGATGCTATAGTCAGGTCGTCTTTCTCTAGAAAGGAGGTATTCCAGCCGCACCTTCCGGTACGGCTACCTTGTTACGACTTAGCCCCAGTTACTAGTTTTACCCTAGGCGGCTCCTTTCGGTCACCGACTTTAGGTACCCCCAGCTTCCATGGCTTGACGGGCGGTGTGTACAAGGCCCGGGAACGTATTCACCGGATCATGGCTGATATCCGATTACTAGCGATTCCAGCTTCACGCAGTCGAGTTGCAGACTGCGATCCGAACTGAGACCGGCTTTGAAGATTAGCTCCTATTCGCATAGTGGCTGCTTTCTGTACCGGCCATTGTAGCACGTGTGTAGCCCAGAACGTAAGGGCCGTGATGATTTGACGTCATCCCCACCTTCCTCACGGTTTGCACCGGCAGTTTCGCTAGAGTTCCCAACTTTACTTGATGGCAACTAACGATAGGGGTTGCGCTCGTTATAGGACTTAACCTGACACCTCACGGCACGAGCTGACGACAACCATGCAGCACCTTGTAAGTAGTCCGAAGAAAGATCCATTTCTGAATCATGCAACTTACATTTAAGTCCTGGTAAGGTTCCTCGCGTATCATCGAATTAAACCACATGCTCCACCGCTTGTGCGGGCCCCCGTCAATTCCTTTGAGTTTCACTCTTGCGAGCGTACTCCCCAGGTGGGTCACTTATCACTTTCGCTTAGCCACTCAATGTACCAATGTACATCAAACAGCTAGTGACCATCGTTTACGGCGTGGACTACCAGGGTATCTAATCCTGTTCGCTACCCACGCTTTCGTCCCTCAGCGTCAGTATATTGTTAGTAATCTGCTTTCGCAATCGGTATTCTGTGTAATATCTATGCATTTCACCGCTACACTACACATTCTAACTACTTCACAATAACTCAAGTTTGCCAGTATCAAAGGCAGTTCTACCGTTGAGCGGTAGGATTTCACCCCTGACTTAACAAACAGCCTGCGGACCCTTTAAACCCAATAATTCCGGATAACGCTTGGATCCTCCGTATTACCGCGGCTGCTGGCACGGAGTTAGCCGATCCTTATTCTTACAGTACCGTCAGCTTTCCACACGTGGAAAGGTTTCTTCCTGTATAAAAGAAGTTTACAACCCATAGGGCCGTCTTCCTTCACGCGGCATCGCTGGATCAGAGTTGCCTCCATTGTCCAATATTCCTTACTGCTGCCTTCCGTAGAAGTCTGGTCCGTGTCTCAGTACCAGTGTGGGGGATCTCCCTCTCAGGACCCCTACCTATCGGAGCTTAGGTGAGCCGTTACCTCACCTACAAGCTAATAGGACGCATGCCCATCTTTTACCGCCGGAGCTTTTCTTAAAAACTCATGTGAGTTAATAAGAGTATAGAGCATTAATCAAAATTTCTCTTGGCTATTCTCTAGTAAAAGGTAAGTTGCATACGCGTTACGCACCCGTTCGCCGGTCGCCATCAAAGTACAAGTACTTTATGCTGCCCCTCGACTTGCATGTATGAAGCGTGCCGCTAGCGTTCATCCTGAGCCAGGATCAAACTCTTCGTTGTAGTATTTTTAATAAATTATACGACTCTGAATTGACTATGTTTCAAAATGTTTGGTTTGCTAGTTTGTATCTTAATTGATACGCGCTGTCATTTTCAATATTTTCAATGAACTTGCAAAAAGGAATTGTATTAAACAATAAATCTTTTTGCGGCTGCAAATATAAAATCTTTTTTGTTGTAATTACACTTATTTAAGATTTTATTTTGATTTTTTTTTAGGTGTTAAATTTAAAAAAAGTTTAAGTGTTAAATGTCAATGATTTACAATACTTATCAACAGTTTTTTAAGACTATTTTTTATCTCTCCAAAACACATATAATTCATCTAAATCAAAGTCAAGAGCATAATCTTGTTTTTCTAACGAACCATCCGAGAATGATCGTTGTAGAATATCCTCTATTAAATAGTCTTCATAATCTTGAAATGGTTCATATTCATCTTTAAGAGAAATTGAGTAAAAGGAAGCCGCAGTATTATATAATATCGCTCTAAACTTATTTCTATATTCAGACACTATACTATGTGCCGTAAGACCAGTTTGCCTATTAAGTAGTTTGACAAGAATTCTACCTTGAGATCTAGATAGTTTTCTCAACTCATCAGAAAACTCATCATATACAAATTTTTCAAGTTTTTTTAAATAAAGTCTTTTCTGTCTTCTTGACTTAATAGAATCAACTCTAGAATCAATTCTATTCATTCTTTCAGAAGCAAGTTTAGCATAGGGGTATACCTTTTTAACTCTATATCTTAGTATTACATACCTTTTTATCTCATCATCATTATAAAATTTGAGAGGTTGAAAAACAGTTACTTCATCTAACATGAAAGTGTTAGATGGAATTGAATCTCCGGGAAATAGGAAATCAAGCTCCTCAATTACTTCTTGACAAGTCAAATTATTTGATAAAAGAATAAGTAATAGAAATAAATAATATTTCATAGTACAAATTTAACAAGATGTTTAGTAATAATTGTTAATTTTATTTTTTTAAAAATTATGAAAATACTTAACGCAAAATCATTAAAGTTTCTCGAGGAATATCTAAACAACGCTGCACCAACTGGTTATGAATCTAACGGTCAAAAAATTTGGATGAAATATCTTAAACCTTATGTTGATGAATTTATAACTGATAATTATGGAACTGCTGTAGGAGTAATAAACCCAGATAAAAAATTCAAGGTTGTTATAGAAGGTCACTCTGACGAAATCTCTTGGTATGTTAATTATATTACTGATAACGGACTTATATATGTTATTAGAAATGGTGGAAGTGATCATCAAATAGCACCCTCTAAATGGGTAAATATTCACACAAAAAAGGGAATAGTAAAAGGTGTGTTTGGCTGGCCAGCAATTCATGTTAGAGATCATGCTAAAGAGGCACCGCCAAAGATTGATAATATTTTTATTGATATTGGTGCAAAGGATAAAAAGGAAGTCGAAAAGATGGGTGTTCATGTCGGTTGTGTAATAACCTATCCGGATTCTTTCCATATTCTTAATAAAAACAAATTTGTCTGTAGAGCAATTGATAATAGAGCAGGTGGTTTTATGATTGCTGAAGTTGCAAGGTTATTAAAAGAAAATAAAGACAAACTACCCTTTTGTCTATATGTGACTAACTCTGTTCAAGAAGAAATTGGTTTAAGAGGGGCTGAAATGATTACAAATACATTAAAGCCTGATGTGGCAATAGTTACCGATGTTACTCATGATACTTCAACACCAATGATTGAAGCAAAAAAACAGGGAGATGCGAAAATAGGAAAAGGTCCTGTTGTTACTTATGCACCTGCAGTTCAAAATAATCTTAGAGAGAAAATTATAAGTATAGCTGAGAAGAATAAAATCCCATATCAAAGACTTGCATCTTCAAGATATACAGGAACTGACACAGATGCGTTTGCATACAGTAATGGAGGTGTACCATCAGCATTAATTTCTCTTCCCCTAAGATATATGCATACAACAGTAGAGATGGTGCAAAAAGAAGATGTCGAGAATGTTATCAGATTAATTTATGAAACATTGAAGAATATAAAATCAAATGAGAGTTTTAGCTACTTTGATTAAGTTATTTAATCCTCTTTACTCCCATATTATATAATGTAAATCCATAGATATCTGCATATTGGTCAATGACTTTTGCCAATGGTGTACCGGCTCCATGACCTGCCTCTTTTTCAATACGAATTAAAACTGGATTTTTACCGACATGTTTATCCTGAAGGTTGGCTGCAAACTTGAATGAATGAGCCGGAACAACTCGATCATCATGATCTCCAGTAGTTATCATTGTTGCTGGGTATTCTGTATTTTGTTTAACATTATGAACTGGTGAATAACCCAAAAGATATTTAAACATTTCTTCTGATTCTTCAGAAGTACCATAATCAAATGCCCACCCAGCTCCAGATGTAAATTTGTGATATCTTAACATATCTAAAACTCCAACTGCCGGAAGTGCAACTTTCATTAATTCTGGCCTCTGAGTCATAACAGCACCTACTAATAATCCACCATTAGATCCTCCTCTTATTGCTAAGTAATCTGAAGATGTATAATTTGAAGAGATAAGGTACTCAGCTGCTGCAATAAAATCATCAAAACCATTTTGCTTATTAAGTCTTGTTCCTGAATTATGCCATTCTTTTCCATATTCTCCTCCACCTCTGATATTAGGAACAGCATAGATACCCCCTAGATCCATCCAGATAGCATTAGTAACACTAAAACCAGGAGTACTACTAATATTAAAACCACCATAACCATATAGGATTGTTGGATTGTTACCATCTAAAACTATATCCTTTTTGTGAGTAATAGTCATTGGGACTTTTGTTCCATCCTTAGATTCAAAGAAAACTTGCTTAGATGTATATTCATCGGAATTAAATTCAATTTCAGGTTTCCAATAAATATCATATTCACCATTGGTCGGATTGAAAGAATACAAGTTTCCAGGAGTATAATAATTAGAAAATGAAAAATATAATTCCTCTTGGTCTCTCTCTCCATAGAAACCGCTTGATGTTCCAATCCCAGGTAACTCAACTCTTCTAACTAAGTCTCCACTATAATTGTATTGATAAACTTGTGAAAATGTATCAACTAAATATCTTGCAAAAAAATAACCACTTCCAGAACTAACTGAAAAAACATTCTCGCTCTCAGGTATTACATCTTGCCAATTACTTCTATCTAGGTTATTCAAAGATGTTTTTACTAATCTTTTGTTAGGCGCATTATAATTTGTAAAAATGTAAAAGGTGTCATCTATATTGTCAACCACATATTCATCAGTAGTTGGATCATCACTCATAATTTGAATTCTATTGGAGTTATTTCTTAAATCAATCATGTATAATTTATTCCCATCAGTAAGGTTTGAAGCAGAAATAAATAGAAAATTATTATCGTCAGAAACATTTCCCGATACATATCTAAACTTTTCTTTTTGATCGCCAAAAATAATTTTATCTGATTTCTGATCTGTATTTAATTGGTGGTAGTAGAGTTTATGTCTATCTGTATATTCTGAAAGCTCACTTCCTTCTGGTTTATCATAAGATGAATAATAGAACCCTTTATTTCCACTCCAAGAAATTCCACTAAATTTAATATTGGTGAGTGTATCACCAATGATCTGTTTTGTTTCAGTGTCCATTACTATAGCCTTTCTCCAGTCACTTCCACCTTCAGAAATTGTATATGACATGAGTTTGCCATCTTTAGAAAAATAAAGTCCGGTTAGGGAAATTGTTCCATCTTCAGAAAATTTATTTGGGTCTAAAAAAACTTCTTCACTTGAATTTGAATTATCTTTTTTTCTGTAGACTACATATTGATTCTGAAGACCATCATTTCTATAAAAGTAAATGTATTCTCCCCTAGTAAATGGACTAGTCTGTTTCTCATAGTTCCAAATTGAAGTTAATTTACCTTTTATCTTATCTCTGTAAGGTATTGATTTTAGATAGTCAAATGTTACTTCATTTTGATTGTCAACCCAATTAGAGGTATCTGTAGAGAGATCATCTTCAAGCCATCTATATGGGTCCTCAACATCAGTTCCAAAATAGGTATCAACAACTACCTCTTTTTCTGTAATTGGATACTTAATATTATCGGTTGGTGTATTGCATGATGCAAATAAAACGATAAGGAATATGAGATTATTTTTCATAGTTTTTATTTAATTCTTGATCTAAAAGTAAGTTATTTATTCTTTTTATTAATGAGGGACCTTCATAAATAAATCCTGTATAAAGTTGAACTAGGTCTGCCCCACATTTAATTTTTTCAAGCGCATCCTCAGCATTCATTATACCCCCCACTCCAATTATTGGAAAATCTACACCAAGCTTCTTTCTAAGAGAAGAAATAATTAAATTACTTTTATCCCTCAATTTCATGCCACTAAGTCCACCTGTCTCCTCTTTGTATCTAGATACAAGCCCATCTCTTGAAATAGAAGTATTAGTAGCTATTACACCATCTATTTTTAATTCAAGCACTAATTGAATAATAGCATCAAGCTGTTGGCTATTTATATCTGGAGATATTTTCAATAACAATGGCTTACTATTCTTCATGTCATTGTTTTTATTGACCAACTTTTCTAAAAGAGGTTTTAATAATTTTTTATCATGAAAATCTCTAAGACCTTTAGTGTTTGGGGAGCTAATATTAACTGCGAAATAATCAACGTAATCATTAAGATCTGTAAGACATTTTAAATAGTCATCATGGGCATCAACATTTTCAGTAAAAAAGTTTTTTCCAATATTTGCACCGATAATTATGTCTCTTCTTTTTTTTAAATTCTCAGCAATAACTTTAAGGCCTTTGTTGTTAAAACCAAGCCTATTTATAAGAGATTTATCTTCAACTAGTCGGAAGATTCTTTTTTTTGGATTTCCAGGTTGAGGTAAAGGAGTAACAGTTCCAATTTCTATAAATCCAAAACCAAAATTTGAAAATTCTCTGTAAGATTCAGCATTTTTATCAAATCCAGCAGCAAGACCAACTGGATTTTTAAATGTTAATCCAAAAAGTTTTTTTTCTAAATTACTATTATTAACTACAAAGAGTTTTCTAATAATTGTTTTAGATAAAGGAATATTAAAAAATATTTTAATGAACTTTACTGAGAACTCATGGATCAACTCTGCATCAAATAGGAAGAGGAAATTTCTTAATATTTTATACATTAAGTTTTTAAATTAGATGATAGTTCAATTGAAATAGCAGATTTTTCAATTTTTAACTTACCAGCCATTGTCTCTATTACACATGTAGTACTTTTATCATCAAGTTCATTAATTCTTGCATGAACACCTGAAGTTGTAACAATTCTGTCACCTTTTTTTAGATTTTTGAGAAACTTTTTCTCTTTACTGCTTCTCCTAAAAGAAGGAATAATTATAAAAAATAAAAAGACAAGAGCTGCAAGAAGTAAGTAGGGAAATTGAGATTCCATAATTAATTTGTTTTTGGTTCAACAAATGCTTGAATTCTTAGAAGTTGACCACCACTAGGTGTATTAGCTGAAACTTTAACCATTTTTTGCTGTAGATCAGGTCTACCATTTGTGTCAAAATTCACTTCAATCTCACCAGTTTCTCCAGGTTTAATTGGAACATTCTTTGGGTATTTTGGGACAGTACATCCACAACTTCCAATAGCATCTACAATATATAAATCGTTTTCACTAGTATTAGTAAATTTAAAAATTGTCTTTACAATGTCTCCCTCATTAATTAATCCAAAGTCATGAAATAGTCTATCAAAAGTTATTTCAGCATAACTATCTTCTTTTTGGACACTAGATTTATTATTAGGATTTATTTTACTAGATGCACTTTCATTACAACCAAAAAAGAAAATGGAAAGAGTTATTAAGGCTAAAACATTTCTAAAATTTACCATTAAAAAATTTTTATCAAAATTACTAAAATTTACGATATAAGACCACGACCTTTTTTTACTATTAAGCCTTTATTAGTTAAATCTTTCACAATATTATCAATAACGCCATTGACAAACTTCCCAGAGCTTGGAGATGAAAACTCTTTTGCAATTTCTATATATTCATTTAAGGTGACTTTAGTTGGTATTGATGGGAAATAAAGTAGTTCTGCAGTTGAAGTAATTAGTATTATATAATCAATTCTAGCTATTCTATCAGATTCCCAGTTTGGAGTCCTTCCACTAAGATGATCTTTTAAACTATCATATTCTTCTACAACCTTGTTTAAAAGTTCTTGACCAAAATTAATTTCATCTTGATAATCAAATAAGGATGGGAGGTTAAATGAGTCCGCATTTTGAATATCTACTTTTTCAATGTTAGTCAAAATAAATGAATTTACATATGGTAGATCATTAACCCAATTTATATTTTGATCCTCAAAAAAATCATGAAGAAGATTAGACTGAGCAATAATATTTGAATATGCATCAATAAAGAAACCAAGATTATCTTCACTATTTGAATCAATATACTTTTTATTTAGTAAGATTAAATCCTCCTGAAGATCTATTACATAGTTCAAGTTTAAATCCCAATTAATTATATTATTTCTCTTAAAACTCTTTGGATTTAATTTATTAAAGAAGAAAAAATATGGATTCTTAGATATAAATGGACAACTAAACTTTTTAGATTCAAGATTATTAAAGTAAATATTGATCTCCTTGATGAGGTCGATCATACAGTATAGAAGGTCTAGTGAAGTTGAGGAACTTTTACTGATATATGTTTTTAAAGATTTACTATCTATTAATTCTATTGAATTTGAATAGACAGACTGAATTACTAGAGTACGAATATGTCTTCTGTTTAACATCTTTAAAGAACTAAAACAAAATTAGTCAATTATTAGAATATAATTAGAATTTAATAGAATTAATAAAGTTTATATTTGTCTTCGACCATGAGAGAGTTAAAGAGGTTAAATAAGTTTCTTATAAAGTATAAAGGCAGACTTCTACTTGGCCTCCTAATAACTATAGTATCAAGAGTTTTCTCATTAGTAACACCAAGACTTGTTGGAGACTCTATGACTACAATTGAAAATTATCTTAGTCTTAATAATATATCTCCAGATGAACTGAAAGATGTTCTCTTTTTTAATATTATCTTGATTATAGGAGCATCTCTTATTTCTGGATTCTTTACATTCTTAATGAGACAGACAATAATCAATGTATCTAGATTCATTGAGTTTGACGTTAAAAATGAAATTTTTTCTCATTATCAATCCCTTGATCAAATATTTTATAAAAAAAATAGAACAGGAGACTTGATGAATAGGATCAGTGAAGATGTTAGTAAAGTTAGAATGTACTATGGACCTGTATTAATGTATGGGACTAATGCAATAGTGTTATTTATTATTATAATATTTTACATGTATAGCGTTGCTCCAAAACTTACAATTTATAGTTTAATTCCATTGCCAATCTTATCAGTTTTTATTTATAGGATAAGTAATCTTATAAATAAGAAGAGTACTTTAGTTCAGGAAAGTCTTTCTGATCTATCAACATACTCTCAAGAGAGTTTTAGTGGGATATCTGTATTAAAGTCATTTAATATTCAAGATATCATTTTTAATAGGTTTGATAAATATGCTTTTAATAGTTTTAAGAATAACTTGAGTCTTGCAAAAATTCAAGCTTGGTTCTTTCCAATTATTTTATTCCTAATTGGGCTAAGTAATCTTATTGTTATTTACATCGGTGGAAAAGAGTTCATTGATGGGAATATTGAGATTGGAGTAATTGCAGAATTTATTATTTATGTAAACATGTTGACTTGGCCAGTAACTCTTGTTGGCTGGGTAACATCAATTGTGAAACAGGCTGAAGCTTCTCAGAAAAGAATCAATGAGTTCTTAGATTCAGAAACCTCATTACAGAATGGTTCATCTAGATTAGGGGATAGCAAGAATAAAGACATTACATTTAAAAATGTTTCTTTTAAATATGACCAAACAGGAATAGAAATTTTTAAATCATTTAATCTAAAAATTAAATCAGGTAAGGTACTGGGTATTGTTGGTAAGGTAGGTTCTGGAAAAACATCTATAGTGGATTTAATGTCAAGAATATATGACCCGCAAAAAGGAGATATTTTTATTGGGGATAAAAATTTAAAGTCTATTGATATAACTGAACTCAGGAGTTTAATAAGTTACGTTCCTCAAAATAATTTTTTATTCTCTGAAAGCATAAAGAAGAATATTGAGTTTGGCAATCCTAATTCATCAATAGATGACATAACTAATGCAGCAAAATTAGCTGAGATTGATCTAGAGATTGAAAAATTTGAGAATGGCTATAATACAATTCTAGGTGAAAGAGGTGTAACACTCTCGGGTGGTCAAGCGCAGAGGATTTCTATTGCAAGGTCATTTATAAAAGATTCTGAAATATATCTATTTGATGATTGCTTTTCTTCTCTAGACTCAGATACTGAGGATAGAATTCTGAAAAATTTAAAAAATAATTTTAAGAATAAAACACTAATAATAATTAGCCATAGAGTTTCATGTGTCAAACATTCTGATAATATTATTGTATTAGATAACGGAAAAATTATTCAAAATGGAAGTCACAATGAATTATTAGGAAATGAAGGATATTACAAGGATCTCTACCTTAAGCAAAACAGTGAAATTAATGACTAGATTTGATTATATTTGGTTAAAATAAAAAATTATGGAAAATCAAAACGATTATAATGCTGAGGAAATATTTTCAAAGGCATTAAGAGCTGGAAGAAGAACTTATTTTTTTGATGTAAGAGAAACTAAAGCTGGAGATTATTACTTAACTATTACTGAAAGTAAGAAGTTCACTAATGAAGATGGAACTTTCTACTACAAAAAACATAAAATTTATCTATATAAGGAGGACTTTGCTGAATTTAATTCTTCACTTAAAGAGACTTGTGACTTTATTATTGAGAATAAGGGAGAAGAGGTTATAAGCGAGAGGCATGATAAAGATTTTGATATGAAAAAAGAGAAGAAAGAAGAGTCTGGTTCTAAAGATAACAAAGATGAGGAGAAAGAGGAAAAAGAGGAGAAAGACTTCGCAGACGTTGATTTTGAAAATGATGATGAATAAATTTTAATTTAAAAAAACTAAAAATGAAAAAAATTCTATTTCTTTTAGCACCATTATTTTGCTTAAATGCTCAAGTTGATCTTAGCTACTATCTAGGTGATACAAGTAATTATAATCAGTCAATTCCAACACCGGAAAGCATAATTGGGCATCAAGTTGGAGAGCTCCACGTAAGTCATGATAAATTGAGTCATTATGTTCAAGAGGTTTCAAAGAATTCTGATAGGGTGAAATTAGTTAATCGTGGAAAGACTTATGAAAACAGAGTCTCATGGTTAATGATTATAACAAGTGAATCAAATCAATCAAGGCTTGAAGAAATTAGACAAAATCATTTAGAATTATCAAATTCAAAAAATAGAGATATTGATGTCTCAAATATGCCTATTGTAGTTTACAAAGGTTATACTGTTCATGGAGATGAACCAAGTGGAACAAATGCTAGTTTGCTTCTTATGTATCATCTTCTTGCTAGTGATTCTGAAGAAACTAAAGATTTGTTAGAAAATACAATTATTTTATTGGATCCGAGTATGAACCCTGATGGACATCAGCGTTTTTCTCAATGGGCAAACAATAATAAAAATCAAAGTTTAAATCCTGATCCTAACGACAGAGAATATAACCAGTATTGGCCTAGAGCAAGAACTAACCATTATTGGTTTGATTTAAATAGAGATTACCTACCCAATCAACTAGTAGAGAGTAATCTAAAGATTCAAACCTATACTGATTGGTTACCAAATATTATGACTGATTTCCATGAGATGGGAACAAACTCAACTTATTTTTTTCAACCTGGAGTTCCTCAAAGAAAAAACCCTTTAATTTCTGATTTAAATCAAGATTTAACTAAAGAAATTGCTACTTATCATGAGGAGGCTTTAAATGAAATTGGATCTCTTTATTATTCTGAGGAAAGCTTCGATGATTTCTATTTTGGTAAGGGCTCAACTTACCCTGATGCAAATGGAGGAATTGGAATTTTATTTGAGCAAGGTAGTTCGAGAGGTCATATACAAGAGAGTGTAAATGGAATTATAACATTCCCTTTCACTATTAAAAACCAACTTGCAACTTCTTTTTCAACTCTTAAGGCTGCAAAGAATATGAGAGTGAAGCTTTTAAATTACATGAAGAACTTTTTTGATGACCAAATAGATTTAAATTCAAAAAGAACTAAAAATATTGTTTTTGGTAAACTAAAAGATAAGTCAACTGTTTTTCATCTTGCAGATATTCTTAAAAGTCATAAAATTAAATTTAATAACATATCTAAAGATGTTGTAATCAATGGAAAAAAGTATCTAAAGGATAACAGCTATATAGTGCCAATGAATCAATCAAAGAGAACACTTATAGAAGCTATGTTTAATACTCAAACGAAATTTAAGGATAGCCTGTTTTATGATGTATCTTCATGGACTTTCCCATTAGCTTTTAATGTTAATTATGACTATACAGATGGAATGAGTCAATCAAATATTTCAAGTCTTATGGACGATGAAGTCAGTAATTTAATTAGACCTAGTGGAAATGTTGACAACAAATCTGATTATGCATATATTTTTGAGCCACATGAATACTATACTCAAGCTGCGATCTATAAGATTTTAGATGAAGGTATAAGAGTAAAGACTGCAACAAGAAAATTTTCTATAGAAGGCAAAGAATACGATTACGGTACATATATGATACCGGTGCAAAGTCAAAAATTAAACTCTGATGAAATTTATGAATTATTGAATAAAGTATCTAAGGAGTATAATGTAAATTTTGAATCGCATTTGACTGGAATTACTGATGGAATTGATTTCGGTTCTAATAATTTCATAATTGTTAAACAACCAAGAATTGGTTTAATTGTAGGGGATGGTGTAAGAAGTTATGATGCAGGGGAGATTTGGCATCTTCTAGATGTTAGGTATGATATTCCTATTTCAAAGCTTGACATTGGTAATCTAGGATACATTGACTTAAATAAATATTCTCACATTATTTTACCTGATTATAATGGCAGTAGGATTAATTCAGATCAGATTAAGGAATATGTTAATAATGGTGGAAACCTTATTGCATATAGAAATTCTATTAGATGGGTTTCTAATAATATTGATGAAATTGAATTACTATCTAATGACTTAGTTGCAAATGATATAGCTTTTGATGAGAGACAAGCATTTTATGGAGCACAACAGACAGGAGGGGCAATATTTGAGTCTAACATTGATAAAAGTCACCCAATCAATTATGGCATTGAGTCAAGCAGTCTGCCTCTCTTTAGGAATTCAAATGTTTACATGACTAAAGACGAACAAAGTTTTAATAACCCTATATTATACTCAAGTAATCCGTTATTAAGTGGATATGTTTCTGAAGAAAACCTTTCTTTGATTAAAAAGTCATCACCATTTAAACTAATTAGAAAAGGGAGAGGAAAAATCTTGTTAATGACAGATAATACAAACTTTAGAGCATTCTGGTTTGGGACTAATAGGATTCTTCTTAATATGCTATTTCACTCAAATATAATGTAGCCTATGAAACATCACTTAGAAATTTTACTCTGAAAATTCTAAGTTCCTCTTCATCATATTCTCCATCAAATTCTTTGAGTGCATCTGAAATATCTTCACTTTCGCTCTCTAAGAAGTATTCATGAAGCTCTTCTTGCTGATCTTCGTCAAGAATATCATCTACATAATAATCAATATTTAGTTTTGTTCCAGAGAAAACAATACTTTCAAGTTCTGATAATAAAACATTGAATTCAATACCACGAGATTCGCTTATTTCATCAAGTGGTATTTTTTTATCTACATTTTGAATCAATGAAAGTTTTTTTGATGATTTTAAGCCTGAAGTTCTTAAAACAATTTCATCTGATTTTTTAATATTATTTTCCAGGATGTGTTTTTTAATAAGTTCTATAAACTGTGAGCCAAATTTATTAACCTTACCATCTCCTACTCCATTGATATTCTTAAATTCATCAATTGTCTCAGGATATTTATATGTCATATCTTCAAGAGAAAACTCTTGAAATATTGCATATGGAGGCAGTGATTTACTTTTAGCAATTTCTTTTCTAAGAATTTTTAATTTTTTAAATAAGTCATTATCAATTACTGATGCTTTAATAGTCTTGTTATCTATTTTTTTAGTCTTACTAAAATCATTATCCCTTGATACATAGAATACCTTTGGATTTGAAATAAATTCTTTTCCGTAATTTGATATTTTAACAGAGGTAAAGTCGGAGATATCTTTCTCGAGAATACCTTCAACAATCGAATAAGTAATAATTGTTCTCCAAAACTTTTCATCAATTCCATCTTTTTCATCAAAAGGTAAATTTTTTATAATCTCTTTAATTAGAACTTTTTTATTGTTAGAGAAATAATTTTTAAGTAAAAACAATAATTGGTCTTTTACATTTATCTTATCTTTTGCGTTCTTTGAATTATCATCCATTTCATGATCATCATTGATGTTTGGATCATATTTTTCCCCAAAGTAACTAAGCAGATATTTTCTTCTTGAAATAGATGATTCTGCAAAAGTAGAGACTTCTTTAAGCAGCATAACACCAATATTTCTCTCTGATGATTTCTTCTTAGATAAAAGTTTTTCTAATTTCTCTACATCCTTATGGGAATAATACATAAGACAATGACCTTTTCCACCATCTCTTCCTGCTCTTCCAGTCTCCTGGTAGTAACCTTCAATACTTTTTGGCACATTATAATGAACAACATATCTAACATCTGGTTTATCAATACCCATTCCAAAAGCTATGGTAGCTACTATAACATCACATTCATCTTTTAAAAATTTATCTTGATTCTCTTCTCTAATTTTTTTCTCAAGACCTGCATGATATGGTAAACTTTTAACACCATTCATATTAAGCAATTGGGATAGTTCCTCTACATTTTTTCTAGATAAGCAGTAGATTATTCCAGATTCATTTTGATTTGACTTTATGAATTTTAGAAGGTCAATATCCGTATTATCATTTTTAGCTCTTACCTCATAATATAAATTGTGTCGATTAAATGATGACTTAAATATTTTTGAATTATCAATTTTTAGATTCTTTATTATGTCATCTTGAACTTTAGGTGTTGCTGTTGCTGTTAAAGCAATAATCTTAATATTAGAATTAATTTGATCAATTATATCTCTTATCTTTCTATATTCTGGTCTAAAATCATGTCCCCATTCAGATATACAGTGAGCCTCATCAATAGCTAGAAATGATACATTTGACCTCTTAAGAAATTCAATAGTATTTGGCTTAGATAGGGTTTCAGGGGCAACAAATAGTAACTTTGTTTCTTTTGTCAGTACATCATTTTTAACTTTTTCTATTTCATCTTTGCTTAACGTTGAATTTAAAACATGTGCAATTGAATCTTTTGTACTATTAGTTCGAATCAAATCAACTTGATTCTTCATTAATGCAATCAAAGGAGACACAACTATAGCTGTACCATCTAATATCATAGCTGGGAGTTGATAGCATAAGGATTTGCCTCCTCCTGTAGGCATTATAACAAAAGAGTTATTTCCTTCAAGAAGATTATTAATTATTGGTTCTTGTAAATTTTTAAAGGATGTAAAACCAAATTTCTCTTTTAATTGGCTCTTTAGACTATCCAAACTTTAGTTTTTTCAAATTGCTTAAATTTGCACTATATACAATTTAAAATAAATTTCCCATTTTGGCTAATCAACAGATAATAAAAAAAATTGCTTTAGATACACTTAATTTAGAGTCAAAATCTATTTCAGATCTTTCAAAAGTTATAGATTCAAACTTTTGTGAAATAATAAATAAATTAAAAGCTTGCAATGGTAAAATAGTTCTGACCGGAATTGGTAAAAGTGCAATTATTGGTATGAAAATTTCTGCTACACTAAATTCTACTGGATCCAAGTCAATTTTTTTACATTTGGGAGATGCACTTCATGGTGATATTGGAGTTATAGGTAATGATGATATTGTAATATGTATATCAAAGAGTGGAGAGACTAAAGAAATAGAATCTCTTTCTAATCACCTTAAAAATAAAGGTATTAAGCTAATTGGTATTTCATGCATAAAAGGTTCTCTATTAGATAAATTGTCTGATTTATTCATTCATACTGAGATTGAAAGAGAGGCATGTCATAATAATCTTGCTCCTACAACAAGCTCTTCATGTCACTTAGCAATTGGGGATGCAATAGCAATGACCCTTCAAAAAATAAAGGGTTTTAGTCCAAGTGACTTTAGCATATATCATCCATCGGGAAATTTAGGAAAGAAACTCAGTCTAAAGCTTAATTATTTAATTGATAAAAACAGGATTCCAAGAGTTAGCCTCACATCTACTTTTTTTGAAATTATCGATGAAATTTCATCAAATATGTATGGGGCAACTGCTGTGATTGATTCTGATAAAGTTATTGGAATAATAACTGATGGAGATATTAGAAGGATTATTGAGAAAAAACATAATATAGATAAAGTATCGGCTTCAGATTTAATGAATAAAAATCCTAAAGTTTTGAGCGAGGACACCTTAGCATTTGATGCATTAGGGGTAATGAAAAAGAATAATATAAGTCAAGTGTTAATAACTGACAATAATTATACATATATAGGCATTGTACACATTCTAGATATAATAAAGCAAGGTATTAATGATGAGTAACCCCTCTCGAGACATGTCATTTTTAGATCATCTTGAGGAATTAAGGTGGCATATTATAAGATCAACTATATCTGTATTGATAGTTGCTGTAGTAGCATTTTTAGCTAAGGATATAATTTTTGATCAAATTATTTTTGGACCTAAGAAAGGTGACTTTATTAGTTATCAAGTATTTTGTTCAATATCACAGTCTATTGGAGGTGATGCCTTCTGCTTTGAAGAACTTCCATTTAGAGTTCAAAGTAGAACTGTTTCTGGACAATTTTCTGCTCACCTTTGGACATCTATACTTGCTGGGTTTATTCTTGCATTTCCCTATGTAGTATATGAATTTTGGAAATTTATTAGTCCAGGTCTGTACAAGAAGGAGAAGGAAGGCGCAAGAGGTTTTATCTTTATTTCCTCAACTTTATTTTTTATAGGAGTTTTATTTGGGTATTATGTAGTTACTCCTCTTTCAATAAATTTTTTAGGAAACTATACCATAAGCTCTGAGGTATTTAATGATTTTGACTTAAATAGCTATATAGGTCTTCTAAGGGCTTCAGTTCTTGCTTCAGGTTTAATCTTTGAATTACCTATAATCATTCATTATCTAACAAAGGTAGGGCTTGTAACTCCTGACTTTCTTAGAAGAAATAGAAAATTTGCTTTAGTAATAGTATTAAGTCTTTCTGCAATAATTACTCCTCCAGATATTGCTAGCCAAATAATTGTAAGTATTCCTATTTTAGTTTTGTACGAGATAAGTATTATAATATCAAAAATTGGATATAAAAAATTAAATACTTAATATTAGAAATATGAAATTAAAAGCAAAAGAAATTTCAAAATCATACAAAGGCAGAAGAGTTGTTGACAGTATTTCAATTGAAGTAAATCAAGGGGAGATTGTTGGACTATTAGGACCAAATGGTGCTGGTAAAACAACTTCTTTTTACATGATAGTTGGAATTATCAAACCTGAAGATGGTGACATATATTTAGATAATGAAATTATCTCAAACTATCCGATGTATCAAAGGTCGCAGAGAGGAATTGGATATTTAGCTCAAGAAGAATCTGTATTTAGGAAACTCTCAATTGAGGATAACATATTAGGTGTTCTAGAATTCACAGATTTGTCAAAAAAAGAACAAAAAATGAAGGCAGAGCAGTTAATGGAAGAATTTGGTTTAATTAATATAAGGAAAAATAGAGGTGATCTATTATCTGGAGGTGAAAGAAGAAGAACTGAAATTGCAAGAGCACTAGCCAATGATCCAAAATTTTTATTATTAGATGAACCTTTTGCTGGAGTAGATCCTATAGCTGTTGAAGATATTCAATCAATAATTTCCGTTTTGAAAAATAAAAATATTGGAATACTAATTACAGATCATAATGTTCAAGAAACTCTAGCAATAACTGATAGGACATATCTTATGTTTGAAGGAAAAATACTTAAAGAAGGAATCCCTGAGGACTTAGCTAAAGATGAAATGGTAAGAAAAGTTTATTTAGGAAAAAACTTCGAGTTTAAAAGAAAAAAAATTGATTTATAATTAAATCAATGACCATAAATTTCTAATTACATTTAAGAAGAGATAAAGTATAATTACAAGCGAGAATCCACCAAGACCAAAAAATAAAATTATTGGTATTGATAAAGCGATAGTTAAGATTTTAAAAATATTATAGTCATACTTCCTTAATGATAATCTTAATGAAAAAAGCCTAAACGGAACATTCATAAGAATAACACTAGATAAAGTTAAAATTATTAAAGTGGTATTATTTAAAAGGTATTGTTTTGACTCAATAAGGTAAAGGTGATCCATAAGGATTGGTAGTGAAACAAAAAAAAGCGCATTTGCAGGAGTAGGAAGTCCTTCGAATTCATCAGTGTAATCTATTGTATTAAATTTAGCTAATCTAATTGCTGAACCAAGTGTTATTAAGAATGCAATAAACGCAATAGGAGATATAGTGAACACAAGATCTAGATCTAAAACAGGAGATAGATAAGCATTTAAATCAAAATCAGTAACTCTATTTCCAGATAACTTAAACAATTGATATACTACTATACCTGGAACAACTCCACTTGTGATTATATCAGATAATGAATCTAAATGTTTACCAAAATTGGATTCAGCATTTAAAAGTCTAGCTGCAAGACCATCTAAGTAATCAAGTAGTACACCAAACAAAACTAAAATTAAAACCGCATCAAATTGAAATTGAAATGCAAATGCTATTGAGAAACAACCACAAATTAAATTTAATAAGGTTAAAATATTAGGTATAAAAGATTTTATCATGATAGTAATGGCGCTCAATTTATAAAAAAATTGTAATATTAGATTGTAAAATTTATTAAACTTTAAAAGTGAGTAGACTTCTAGGTTATTCATTAATTAGCGGTTTGTTATTAGCATGCGCCTGGCCAGTTAATGGAATAACTCCTTTGATTTTTGTTAGCTTGATACCCTTACTTTTTGTGGAGGATATAATTAGCAATGATAATCTAGGAAAAAAAAATCTTAGGCTATTCTTCTATTCATATGTTGCTTTCCTTACATGGAATATAGCTACTACTTGGTGGATTGTTTATACAACCCTACCTGGAGCTATATTTGCAAACGTTGTTAACTCTTCATTTTATTCAATAATATTTTTATTGTACTCAAGAGTTAAGAGAAAAATAGATTTTAAAGCTGGGACACTATTTTTAATAACATTCTGGATTTCATTTGAAAAATTTCATTTAAACTGGGAATTTTCTTGGCCGTGGTTAAACCTTGGAAATGTATTTTCTGAAAGAATTGATTGGATTCAATGGTACGAATATACTGGAGTATTTGGGGGAAGTCTTTGGGTATTATTTGCTAATTTTTTACTATTTAATTTATTAAGAAAATATTCAAGTTTTATAGATAAGAGGCGATTTTATATTAGAATTATCCCCAGAATTCTTCTTATAAGCTCTCCAATTTTTGTTTCACTTTTAGTTAAACCAAAAATAAATAAAGGAGAGGAATTTAGAGTTCTAATTACCCAGCCAAAAATTGACCCATGGGATGCAAAATATGGTAATTCTAAAAGTAATCTTGATTATTTTAAAATTTTTAAGGATTTAACTAATGAAGAATTGAGTGCTAATGAATATGATTTTGTCTTTACATCAGAGACATATTTCTCCGAAGGATATGGTGAAAATGTAGATTATTTTAGATATACGAAACTTTATGACAGTCTTAATAATTATTTAAGTCAATTTAATAATACCAATCTAATTTCTGGAATACAATTTTATAAGTTGTATCAAAATCAAAATGAAAAACCTACAAAATCAGCGAATCCAGTCAGAGATAATATTTGGGTTGACTATTTTAATTCTTCAATAAATATGTCTGCAAATAAAGATTTTGAGTTTAACCATAAGTCTAAGCTTGTAGTTGGAAGTGAATATATGCCATTTAAGTCTTTCCTTGAACCTATAATAGGGACTGTAATGATTGATCTAGGTGGGACAATTCGTTCTATGGGTACACAACATGAATCCGAGAGAAAAGTATTTAAACACTCTTTAAAAGACCTAAAAACTATTCCAATTGTATGTTATGAGACAATTGATGGAGAATATGTTGCCAATTATGTTGATTTAGGAGCTAATTTTATTTCAATTATTACAAATGATTCATGGTGGGGGGATACACCAGGCCACAGGCATCTGTTAAGTTATGCAAGATTAAGAGCCATTGAAAACAGAAGATATATTGTTAGAAGTGCAAATTCTGGTGTTTCTACAATCATAAATGAAGTTGGAGAGTATAATACAACATTGCCATTTAACAAAAAAGGAACTTTAAGTGGTAAAGCCTATGCTATTGATTACAGAACATTCTACAGTAAAAATGGAGACTATATTGCTAGAATATGTATACTTATATCAATTTTATTATTACTTCTTTCATTTTCAAAGGTAAAAGAATAAAAAACTTTTGGTTTTTTGAACTTATAATATACTTTTGCAGAAAACAAGTCGTATGTATTGGACATTAGAATTAGCTTCTTACCTAAGTGATGCTCCTTGGCCAGCCTCAAAAGATGAGCTAATTGACTTCTCAATTAGAACTGGCGCACCTCTTGAAGTAGTAGAGAATCTTCAATCTCTTGAAGATGAAGGTGATGTTTACGAATCCATTCAAGAAATTTGGCCTGACTTTCCAACAGAAGAAGATTACCTTTGGAATGAGGATGAGTATTAATCTAATTTGATTAATATTAATTGGTAATTTTTAAATAAATTTGAAAAAAAAACAGTATGTCTATTGTTAATTCCCTTTTGAAGGTATTTCTTGGGGATAAATCTGGGAAAGATCTAAAAAAACTGACTCCCTTAGTTGACGATATCAATAATCATTTTATTAAACTTTCCTCAATTACAAATGATCAGCTCAGAGATAAAACAATCGAATTTAAAAAATTGATTTCAGACGAAACGAAAGATCTTAATTCCTCAGTTTCTGCTCTAAATAATAAGCTTTCTAATGAATTGTCTAATTCTGAAAAGGAAGAAATATTTAAACAAATTGAGTCTTTGGAGAATGATTTAATTGAAAAAAAATCTGAAGTTTTAGACAGATTATTACCTGAAGCATTCGCAGTTGTGAAGGAGACTGCAAAAAGGTTTTTTGAAAATGAAGAGATTAAAGTAAATGCTTCAGATTTTGATAAAGAAATTGCATCAAAAAAGTCTTATTCAAAGATTGAAGGTGATCAAGCTATTTGGAAAAATAATTGGGATGCAGCTGGGAAAAATGTTGTTTGGGATATGATTCATTATGATGTTCAATTAATTGGAGGAATTGTTCTTCATCAAGGAAAAATTGGAGAAATGCAAACTGGTGAGGGTAAAACATTAGTTTCAACATTGCCAATTTACCTCAATGCACTTACAGGTGATGGAGTTCATTTGGTTACTGTAAATGATTACCTAGCAAAACGAGATAGTGCATGGATGGGACCGATACTAGAATTTCATGGTTTAAAAATTGATTGCATTGATTATCATAAACCAAATTCTCCCGAAAGGAAAAAAGCATATGAGGCTGATATAACTTATGGAACAAATAATGAATTTGGTTTTGATTATTTAAGAGACAATATGTCTCACTCACTGGATGATATTGTTCAAAGAAAGCACAATTATGCTATAATTGATGAGGTAGATTCTGTTCTTATTGATGATGCTAGAACACCATTAATTATTTCTGGTCCAACAAAGGATGGTGACAGACATGAATTTGATAATCTAAAGCCCAAAATCCAGAGATTAGTATCCCTCCAAAAGACATATCTGACTAGTATTCTTTCGGAAGCAAAAGGTCTAATTCAAGATTCAGATAATGACAAAGGCGGTTTTCTTCTTTACAGGGTGTTTAGAGGGCTTCCAAAAAATAAAGCATTAATTAAATTTTTAAGTGAGGAAGGTGTAAAACAAACACTACAAAAGACTGAAAACTTTTATATGCAAGATAATAATAGAGAGATGCATCAAATTGATGAGGAACTCTATTTCACAATAGATGAGAAGAATAATCAGATTGAACTTACAGATAAAGGAATAGATACACTATCTGAGGATCTAGATGATAAAGATTTTTTTATAATGCCCAATATTTCAACTGAAATTGCTTCAATAGAGAGTAAAGGTCTATCTGCAGAAGATGAGGCAAAAGAAAAGAATGATTTATTCAATGATTTTAACATTAAGAGTGAAAGGATTCACAGTATGAATCAGCTACTCAAAGCTTTTACTTTATTTGAGAAAGATGTGGAATATGTTGTTGTTGAGAATAAAGTAATGATAGTTGACGAACAAACTGGAAGGATAATGGATGGAAGAAGATATTCAGATGGACTTCATCAAGCAATTGAAGCTAAAGAAAATGTAAAAATTGAAGCAGCTACCCAAACTTTTGCTACAATTACTCTTCAAAATTATTTTAGATTATACTCTAAACTTTCTGGGATGACTGGTACTGCTGTTACAGAGGCAGGTGAATTTTGGGAAATTTATAAACTTGATGTAACAGAAATTCCGACAAATAAGCCAATAGCAAGAAAAGATCAGGATGATTTAATTTATAAATCAAAACGTGAAAAATATAATGCGATTATTGAGGAGGTAATTGATCTTAGAAACAATAAAAGACCAGTATTAATTGGAACAACATCTGTCGAAATTTCAGAATTATTAAGTAAAATGTTAAACCGAGCAAATGTGAACCACAATGTATTGAACGCTAAACTCCATAAAAAAGAAGCTGATATAGTAGCTGAAGCAGGGAATCCTGGTGTTGTTACAATTGCAACCAATATGGCTGGTAGAGGAACTGATATTAAGCTAAGCAAAGATGTTATTGATGCTGGAGGACTGGCAATTATTGGTACTGAGAGACATGATTCACGAAGAGTTGACAGACAGCTTAGAGGTAGATCTGGAAGACAAGGTGACCCAGGTAGTTCTCAATTTTATGTTTCTTTTGAAGACAACTTGATGAGGTTGTTTGGCCAAGACAGGGTATCTAATATAATGGATCGCATGGGCTTAAAAGATGGAGAAAACATTCAGCATCCAATGGTAACAAAATCAATCGAAAGAGCTCAGAAGAAAGTAGAGGAAAATAACTTTGGTATAAGAAAAAGATTACTAGAATATGATGATGTTATGAATTCTCAAAGAAATATAATTTATACATTAAGAAAAAATGCATTAAAAGGAGATAGACTGCAAATAGATATTTCAAATATTATGTATGATACAATTGAAGAGATAGTTATGGATAATAAAGGTTCTAATAACTTTAAAAACTTTGAGTTTGAACTTATAACAACTTTTTCAATGACTTCTCCAATTAATGAGGATGAATTCATGGAATCAAATGAAGAAGACCTAATTAACTCTCTATATGAAGAGTTAAATGTATTTTATACGAATAAAAAAGAGTTAAATAGAGCTCTTGCATTACCTGTTATTAAAAATGTATATGAAAATAAGGCAAATTCTTTTAAAAGAATTGTAGTTCCCTTCACAGATGGCAAAAAGGTTATAAATATTGTGACCGACCTAAAAAAATCATTTGAGACTGATGGAGAAAATCTAATTGAAGATTTTGAAAAAAATATTTCTCTTGCAATAATTGATGAAAAATGGAAAAATCATTTAAGAAAAATGGATGAATTAAAACAATCTGTTCAATTAGCAGTTCACGAGCAAAAAGATCCTTTATTAATTTATAAATTTGAAGCATATGAGTTATTTAAGTCAATGATTCACGTTCTTAATAAAGAGCTATTATCATTTTTATTCAAGTCTAATCTTCCAAATAATCAAGGAAATATTAAAGATGCTTCAACTAATTCTTCACAAAACAACAATTATCAAACTTCAAAAGAAGAGAGTCTTAATAGTGATGAATTAGCTGAAAGGGCAAGAAGAGTTGGTGCAAGTGCAAGTCAACAATCTCAAAGAGTTGAGACTATTACAAGAGAAGTTCCTAAAATTGGTAGAAACGAAAAAGTTGAGATTAAAAATAATGATACTGGTGAAGTTAAGACTCTGAAGTTCAAACAAGCAGAGAAGTTACTTTTAAGTGGAGAATGGTCTATTAATAGTTAATTTTTACTAATTTATTTTCAGTTTATCTTCTGAAAAATATCAATATGATATTTTTTTTAACCTTTTTTTGTAAAAATGATAAATATAATTTTTAAATATTTGATTAAATGCTGTATGATTTTCATCATTAGCCCATAATTATACTTTTGTAAATCTCATTTATGAAATTAAAAGACCAAGGATTATATCTTTCAGAATTTGAACACGATAATTGTGGGGCAGGTTTTATATGCAGCCTTAATGGTGAAAGGACCAATAATATTATAAGCAAAGCTCTTAATATACTCACATGTCTAGAACACAGAGGTGCAGTTAGTTCAGATGGAAGAACAGGGGATGGCGCTGGAATTCTAATTGATATACCACATGATTTTTTTGTTAAAAAATGCAACTTTTCCCTTCCAAAACCTAATAATTATGCGGTAGGTATGGTTTTTTTACCTAAGAGTCTAACCCAGTCAAACCGATGTATTAAAGTCTTTGAGGATGAAATTAATAATCAAAATTTAAAAATTATTGGATGGAGAGATGTGCCTGTTAACTCCAAAGTTGTAGGTTCAATTGCAAGTAAATCTCAACCAGATATTAAACAGGTATTTATAACTACAGAAGAACTAGAATTAAATGAGACTGATTTTAATTTAAAATTATTTAAAGCACGGAAAATTGCAGAAAACTCAATTTACTCCTCTGAATTATCTGAAAAGGAATTCTTTTATTTTTCAAGTCTAAGCACAAAGACAATTATTTATAAAGGTTTATTGGTGCCAGAAGATATTGAAAGGTTCTATATAGACCTTAAAGACTCATTACTTGTTACAAAACTTGCCCTTGTTCACCAGAGGTTCTCTACAAATACTTTTCCTACATGGGACTTAGCTCAACCTTTTAGATATATGTGTCATAATGGAGAGATAAACACATTCAAAGGTAACATTAGTAGAATGGAATCTAGAGAAGAACTTTTTAAATCAAATGATATATCTGACAATGAAATGTCAAAAATTCTTCCGATTATCGTTCCAAAAAAATCAGATTCAGCGTCAATGGATATGGTTGTTGAACTTCTATTAATGACTGGTAGATCATTACCAGAGGTAATGATGATGTTAGTTCCAGAAGCATGGGAAAAGCACAATTCAATGGATGAGAATAAGAGAGCATTCTACGAATATAATAGTTGTATTATGGAGCCTTGGGATGGGCCTGCCTCTATTCCATTTACTGATGGAAAGTATATTGGTGCACTTCTAGATAGAAATGGTCTTAGACCCTCTAGGTATACTGTTACTAAAGATGGATATGTTGTCATGTCATCAGAAACAGGAGTTGTAGAGATTGAATCTAAAAATGTTCTATCACATGGAAGACTTGAGCCAGGAAAAATATTTCTTGTTGATATGGAAGAAGGAAGAATAGTAAATGATGAAGAAATTAAATCGAAAATAGTTTCAAACCATCCATACAAGAAATGGGTCAATAATAATATACTTCAATTAAAGGATGTTCCATACACAGGCAACAGAACTCCAGATGAAAAAATTAAGTTTGAAACCAGATTAAAAATCTTTGGTTATACAAAGGAAGACTTTAAAAAAATTATTATACCAATGAGTATCTCTGGAAAGGAATCTATTGGTTCGATGGGTATAGATACTCCATTAGCTGTATTATCTAAAAAGCCTCAGCTATTATATAATTATTTTAAACAGCTCTTTGCCCAAGTAACAAATCCACCATTAGATGGAATTCGTGAGGAAATCATTACTGACACAAGCTTATCTCTAGGAAGTAATTATAATATTTTTAAAGTTACTGAAGAGCACTGCATTAATTTAAATATTAATAATCCCATTATATCAAATGAAGATTTAGATAAGATAAAGTATATAGACCATAAGAGTTTTAAATCTAAATCAATTAATTGCTTATATAAATCCAAGATGGGTCATAATGGAATCGAAGAAGCACTTGAAAATATAGCTACTGATATAGAGAAGTGTATTGATAAGGGAATAAACATCATCATTTTAAGTGATAGAAATGTTTCAAAGAAAATGTCTCCTATTCCAATCTTACTAGCATGTTCTTATGTTCATCAAAATATGATTAAAAAGAAGAAAAGATCAAAATTTGGTATTATAATTGAATCTGCTGAACCGAGAGAACCTCATCACTTTTCAATGCTATTTGGTTATGGAGCAAGTGCAATAAATCCATATATAGTTAATGAAATTATTGATTACCACCATGAATTAGGATTTATAAAAAATATCTCAAAAGAAGAGGCTATCTCTAATTTTAATAATGCTACAGCTAAAGGCATATTAAAAGTCATGAATAAAATTGGTATCTCTACCCTTAACTCCTACAGAGGGTCTCAGATATTTGAAGCACTTGGATTAAAAACTAATTTTATTAATAAATATTTTAAAAATACTCCAACTAGAATTGAAGGAGTTGGTTTGTACGTGATTGAAAAAGAAATAAGTCAAAGAATTAAACATGCTTTTAATTCATCTTCAGAATTTGTCTCAATTAAAACTGGTGGAGATTACAGATGGAGAAGAGATGGTGAAAGCCATATGTTAAATCCTAATACAATATCAAAACTTCAAAACTCCGTTAGACATGAAAGCTACTCTACTTATAAAGAATTTTCAAAGCTAGTTAATGACCAGGAAGAACAACTAATGACAATACGTGGTCTCTTAAAATTTGTAGATTACAATCCTATTCCAATTGAGGAAGTTGAACCATGGACAGAAATAGTTAAGAGGTTTAAGACTGGTGCAATGTCGTATGGATCTATAAGCAAAGAAGCACACGAGAACCTTGCTATTGCCATGAATAGAATTGGTGGAAAAAGTAATTCTGGTGAAGGAGGTGAAGATAGTAATAGGTTTAAAAAAGATAAAAATGGAGATCTTAGAAATAGTGCAATAAAACAAGTTGCATCTGGTAGATTTGGTGTTAGTTCCCACTATCTTTCAAATGCTGATGAAATACAGATTAAAATGGCTCAGGGTGCAAAACCTGGAGAAGGAGGCCAGTTGCCTGGTCCAAAGGTTAACCCATTAATTGCAAAGGTCAGAAATTCTACTCCTTATGTTGGATTAATTTCTCCTCCTCCTCATCATGACATTTATTCAATTGAAGATCTGGCTCAACTAATTTTTGATTTAAAAAATGCTAACAGAAAAGCAAGAATTAATGTTAAACTAGTTTCAGAGGTAGGTGTTGGAACAATTGCTGCAGGTGTTGCTAAAGCTAAAGCAGATGTTATTTTAATTTCAGGTTATGATGGCGGAACTGGAGCATCACCTTTGACCTCATTAAGACATGCAGGTCTACCATGGGAACTTGGAATTGCAGAAGCACAACAAACCTTGGTTATAAATAATTTAAGAAGTAGGGTTATACTTGAATGTGATGGTCAACTTAAGACGGGAAAAGATGTAGCTGTTGCATGTCTTTTAGGTGCAGAGGAGTTTGGCTTTTCAACAGCTCCTCTTGTAGCTTCAGGCTGTATAATGATGAGAGCATGCCACTTAAACACATGCCCAGTTGGAATTGCAACTCAAGATCCAGAATTGAGAAAAAACTTCAAAGGTAAACCTGAACATGTAATTAATTACATGTACTTCGTTGCCCAAGAATTACGAGAAATAATGGCAGATCTTGGTTTTAGGACTATGGATGAAATGATTGGTCAAACACAAAAATTAAGACCCAGAGAAGGTTTTGAAGACTTTAAAGTCAAAGGGATTAATTTAGATAAAGTCTTATACAAGCCAATCAATAAAGAAGGATTTCCAATAAAAAATACAAAAGAACAAGATCATAGTCTAGATAATGTTCTAGATTTTGAAATACTAAAATCTGCTAAACTTTCAATTAATAAAAAGTTAAAATCTTCTTTTGAATTTAAGATCAAGAATACTGATAGATCTGTTGGGGCTATATTAAGTAATGAAATATCAAAAATTCACGGTATCAAAGGTTTGCCAAAAGATACACTTAAAATTAATTTTAGAGGTTCTGCCGGTCAAAGTTTTGGTGCTTTTGCTGTAAGAGGACTCAAAATGTCAGTAATCGGTAATACTAATGATTATTTTGGTAAAAGTCTGTCTGGAGCAGTCTTGTCGATAAAAATACCAGAGGACTCTACTTTTGAATCCAATAAAAATATTATCACAGGAAATGTGGCTCTATATGGAGCAACTTCAGGAGAAGCATATATAAATGGTATAGCTGGTGAAAGATTCTGTGTAAGAAATTCGGGTGCTAATGCTGTTGTTGAAGGAGTCGGAGATCATGGATGTGAATATATGACAGGTGGAAATGTGCTAATATTAGGAGAAATTGGGAGAAATTTCGGAGCTGGAATGAGTGGAGGAGTAGCATATATATTAAAAACTCCAAAGTTTTCTGAAAAGAATTTTAATATGGAAATGATAAATTTTGAAGAAATAGATAATCAAGACTTCGATCTTATTTACAATTTATTAAAAAATCATTATTCAAATACAGCTAGTAAAATAGCTGAAGAGATTATATCAAATTGGGATTCAAAAAAGGAAAGTTTTTTAAAAATTATGCCAATCGAATATAAAGCTGCATTAGAAAAATTAAAGGAAGACAAGATTAATCAAC